>JAHDGP010000234.1:0-5781 GCA_020627525.1 Bacteroidota bacterium | reverse complement strand
AAATCCCGAAGGGATGCCATTATCCTAACCAAGCAATCAAAATCCCGAAGGGATGCCATTATCCTAACCAAGCAATCAAAATCCCGAAGGGATGTCATTATCCTAACCAAGCAATCAAAATCCCGAAGGGATGACATTACCCTATCCGCCCCAAAAAAAATCCCAAAATAATTTCATTATCCTGTCCCCCTTTCCAAATTGGGCTCCGTCATTAGGTTGAAAGTAGTTGAAAAGTACTATTGAAGTAAACAAGATCAACTACTAAGTAACTATTTAAAAGCAGGAGTTGAAGAAAATAGCTCAGAAGCTCCATAAAAAATTTCACTTATGAAAAAATTTATCGCATTGTATTACAACACATCTGGCGCGCACCAGCCAGCACCAGAATTGACAGAAGAACAAAAAGCAGAAATGATGGCTCCTTGGGGCGCATGGGAAAAAAAGTATGGAGATCGACTTGTAGAAATGGGCGCTCCACTAAAACCTGCAAGTGCTAGCGAAAACGGCAATTCTTGGACAACAAGTAAAAACTTTGTAACAGGATATTCTATCGTTGCTGCAGACAGTTTAGAAGAAGCTCAGGAAATGTTCAAGGGACATCCAATTTACAATTATCCAGATCACGCAGTGGAGGTTAGCGAATTTGCACCTATGTAGTTTTATTGTTAAACCTATAAATTAAAAATTATGACACCAAATATTTTAGTCATACTAGGAGCTGCACTGATTCCATTTTTGGTTGCATTTATATGGTTCCATAAAAGTGTGTTTGGAGGAGAAAGATGGCACATAATCAGTGAAATGTCTGCCGAAAAAGCAGCATCACCAGTGAAACCCTTAAAACTATTTCTGAGTATAGTATTAAATGTCTTTCTCTCTTTTGGGATGTATTTATTTTCTATCCACGAAGCTGGAGTATTTGGAATGGTAGGAGGCGACACGGCACTCATGAAAACAGGAACGGCTGCTGCATTTCTCGCAGAATACGGTGGTGATTTTCATACAGTAACACATGGGCTAGCTCACGGATTGGGAGCGACGTTGTTTTTTGCCTTACCTTTTCTCGGCTACGTAGTTATATTTGAGAAAAAATCAGCCAAATATTTTTGGGTTTATCTCAGCTATTGGCTAGTATGCCTTACCTTAATGTCTATAGTTATTTGCCTTTGGGGGGCAGTGCCAGTTTAATAAAAATGAATTAATAATTTAAAATAAAATTTTACAGATGAAAAAGTTTATGTTAATATTTTTAGGGGCAGATTATCAAAAAGAAGGATTATCGCCAGATGAAATGCAAGCTCGAATGGGAAAATGGTTTGCTTGGAATCAGAAAATGCAAGAAGCAGGAGTCGTTGTTGATGGGCACGCTCTAGAGTCAGAAACAGTTAGACAAGTTTCAGGTCCAGATAGAACGGTGACTGATCGCGCTGGAAGTGAGATAAAAGAATTGGTGGGAGGGTACTATATTGTTAAAGCAGAAGATCTTGATGGAGCCATGAAAATTGCTGAGGATTTTCCAGATTACGATCTTGGCGGAACCGTTGAGATACGTCAAGTAATGGTATTTGAACAGTAAACAACAATGAATCGTAAAGAAGATACAGAACCAATAATCGACCATCTTTTCCGACATCAGTTCGGAAAGATGGTTTCGATACTCTGTCGAATTTTCGGATTGGAGCATTTAGAGACCATTGAAGATGCGATTCAGGATACCTTTATAAAGGCATCCGCTAGCTGGCGTGAGGGCATTCCAGATAATCCAGAAGCTTGGCTTACGACCGCCGCGAAGAATAGAACAATTGACTTATTCCGAAAATTGAAATCGGAAAAAGAACGATCTAAGTATGTACAAAGTGGTGCATCGACAATTGCTTTCTCAGAATTATTTCTAGACCACGAAATAGCCGATAGCCAATTGCGTATGATTTTTACAGCTTGTCATCCTGCACTTGACCCTCGTGATCAGATAGCTTTTGCTTTAAAAACGATTGCGGGATTTTCACAAAAAGAAATTGCAGCAGCATTGTTGTTTAAAAATGAGACAATAAAGAAAAGGCTTTCACGAGCACGGGCATCTATTAAAAAAGAGGATATGGCATTTGAAATTCCTCAAGGTGTAGATTTAAAAAAGCGAAGAATAAGAGTTTTAGAAGTCCTTTATCTTTTGTTTAATGAAGGATTTCATTCCACCAAGAAAGATATGATTGTCCGCCAAGAACTTTGTGGAGAAGCAATGCGACTTTGTAAAATGTTGGTCGACCATCCCAAAATTTGTGATTCTGAAACACAGGCTTTATTCGCTTTGATGTGTTTTCATTCTGCTCGATTGGATAGTAAAATCGACGATTTCAATGAAATAATTGACCTGCGTTTACAAGACCGCTCAAAATGGTATTTTCCCTTGATTGTAGCAGGTAATAGTATGATGATAAAGGCTACCATGAGCGGTGTTTATTCACCCTATCACTATGAAGCTGCAATTGCCAGTGAACATCTTATGGCTAAGAAGTTTGAGAATACAAATTGGAAAAAAATATTATTCTGGTATGAAAAACTACAAGCAATTTCTCCTTCCCCTTTCAATTTGTTGAATATGGCGGTAGTCAATTTACAACGAAACAAGCCAGAATTAGCCAAGGCAATAATGGAGCGTGTAAAACCCCAAGAACTTGGACAACGCAACTATCTTTACTACGGCTGTATGGCGCAATACTACAAAGCCATCAAAGATTATAAACAAGCCCTTTCTTGCTACGATCAAGCACTCTCAACCGTACAAAATGATTCAGAACGCAAATACCTAGAAAAAAAACGCAATAAAATTCAATTGTTAATGGAATAATTGAGTGCCGAGCTACATCGAAGCACTGTTGCCGAGCGGAGCCGAAGCACGTTTACTACCCAACATTTTAAAATCATTAGTCAGGTTACTGACAATCAAATTGAAGAAAATCAAGAGCGAAATTGCTAAGCTAATTCTGCTAATCACATCGCCGTATTTCACAAATAAAGTAATTTTGTCATTACTTGTCAGAGAACCTAATAAGGTTGTTGAGGTATCATACTTTGTTGCAGCTACAATATCACCACGCTGGTTGATAAAGCAAGAAATGCCCGTATTTGCCGAGCGAGCAATAGAACGCCTGGTTTCAATGGCTCTCAATGAGGCATAACTTAAATGCTGTTTGTGTCCTGCTGAGTTGCCCCACCAAGCATCATTGGTTATGATAAACAAGAAATTAGCCCCCTTTTTCACATATTCAGTAACATATGCCCCATAAATAGATTCATAACATATAATTGGTGCAACTGTAAATCCATCATTTACAGCGAAAACACCTCTTTCTGTTTGGCTTGCTAAGCTCTTTTTAATTCCGCCTAAGTCAACCAAAAACTCGTCAAGAAAATGAAAGTAATTAGAGAAGGGCATATTTTCAGCACCAGGAACCAGTTTGGATTTGTGGTAAATTTGAATTTGTTCAGCATCAGTTATTTGTAAAGCGGAGTTGTAAATATCTACAATTTCTCCTTTCATCCCCAGCTCTTTTGAAGTTGCAGATTTTTGTTCTTCTTGTGAATATTTATACAAAGTAGCTGCTCCAGTAATAAGGTTGGTTTTTGTATTATTTATTAATTGTTTAATATTATTTATTATAGAATATGTTTCTAGTTTATTTAAATATAAGTATTGTGGAATAGCTGTCTCTGGCCACAATATATAATCAGTGTTTTTAGTTAAATTGTTTTTTGATAAATTTAATAAGTGCGTTGTGTTTTGGTTAATTAAATCACTATTAAACTTTTGATAAGGGTCAATATTTGGTTGAATAAGTAATGCCTCTATTTTTTCACCTTCTTCAGAATAAGTATTGTAAATAAATAAAGAAAAGACAATTGGTAGAAATAATAACAAAACGGGTTGCCAAATAATGCTGGCAAACGTTTTAATCATTTGGATGAAATTTGTAATATTGGGAGGATTTATTGCAGTTTTTTTAATAATAGAAAATAATAATAAATTAACCAATAAAATCCATAAAGTTCCACCTGCACTTCCAGTATATTCATACCATTGAATAAAAGCAGGAAAATTAGAAAAAACATTTCCCAAATTCAACCAAGACCAACTCAGTTCCCAGTTTTGATGTAGATATTCAAAACTAAGCCAGAAAATAATAAAGGAAACATACCCAATTGGGGGTCCGAATTTTTTTTTGCTTTGATGAAATAATAAAAATGGTAGGCACATTAATAAAGAGTTTGCAACAACTGCACAAAGCGTTCCAATTACTGATGCATAAAAAAGCCAATAGGTAACTAAAGTATTCCACGAAAAGAAAAATAAAAATGTGAAAGGCAGTAATTTTAGTTTAGCAGTGCTTTTGTATTTATTAGAAAAATAATCCTCAATTAAAAGCAATGGACACCAAGCAATAAATATTAAGAAAAACAGTGGAGTAGGTTGCCAGGCTAAAAATGAAAGAAGCCCCCCGATTATAGGTAGTATGAACAATAATGCTTTGTTCATTTATTTTTTATTATTATTTCCCTCAATGATCATAACAAATTCACCTTTGGTTTTTTTGTCCTCAAAAATATTAATTAATTCTTCTAAAGTGCCTCTAATTGTTTCTTCGAATTTTTTGCTAATTTCTCTGGAAATAGATATTTTTCTATCCAATGGGATGTGTTCAGATAATTGTTTTAATGTTTTTAATATCCTATAAGGAGATTCATATAAAACAATAGTCTGATCCATTTCAGCTATTTTTTTTAATCTGGTTTGTCTGCCTTTTTTTTGTGGTAAAAATCCTTCAAAATAAAAACGGTCACAAGGAAGGCCAGAATTTACAAGGGCGGGAACAAATGCAGTGGGTCCAGGTAATGTAATTACTTCAATGTTTTCTTCAATGCATTTTCTAATTAATAAAAAACCAGGGTCGGAAATTCCAGGCGTGCCTGCATCGCTAATTAATGCGGCAAAATCATTAATTTTTAATTCACTAATTATTTTATCAATTATTTTATGCTCATTATGGGCGTGGTATGAATACATCTTGGTTTTAATTCCAAAATGATTTAATAATATACCACTGGTTCTAGTGTCTTCGGCAAGGATAAATGCAGAATTTTTTAAAATATTTATTCCTCTACTTGTAATGTCTTCAAGATTGCCAATAGGGGTGGGTACAATAAAGAGTTTGGACAATTTATTATTTAATTTAATTATTTAATTAATTATTATAAGCAGTTTCTTCAACTTCAGCATCATAAAACCTCAACGGCCTATTAATATTTTCTTCCAAAGAAATTAAAGTTTCTGTTCTTTGAATCCCTTCAATGGCTTGAATTTTATGTGTCAATACTTCTCTAAGGTGGTTGGTGTCTTTACATACTATTTTTGCAAACATACTATAGTTGCCTGTTGTATAATGTAAGCCTACCATTTCACCAATTTGTTCGAGTTGCTTGCAAACAGATTCATACATAGAACTCTTCTCAAGAAAGATTCCTAAGAAGGCAGTAACATCATATCCAAGTTTATTATAGTTAACCATTAATTGTTGTCTATGAATGACACCTAACTTTTCTAGCTTTCTCAAACGGACATGTATCGTTCCTCCAGATACAAATAATTTTTTTGCAATTTCAGTATAGGGCGTTCTTGCATCTTCAACTAAGATTGACAAAATCTGAAGGTCTAAATTATCAATTTCGGAATTTTTAGTGGACATTTTGCTACTTTTTTGAATAATATTTAATAAAAGTAGTGTTTTT
>JAHDGP010000233.1 GCA_020627525.1 Bacteroidota bacterium | reverse complement strand
TCCTTGATTAGGAATTGCTTCCCACTTTTTTTTAAAACTTTTTATTTTTAAAAAAAACTGTTTGTCCTGTTTTCTCTTTTTTAGAACATTCAACATCAAAAAATCCTTTTCAATTTCATTGTTTTCTATTTCAATATTGAGTAGAAAATTTTCCAAATACTGATACAAAGAAGACATGATATTTCTCATTCTTTTAACATCGAACTCTTTTCCATTTATTATTTTAGCATAAACCTTTTCTTTTACAATTTTTTTGAGTGGATATTCAGGATGCGATTTTTTAAGATATTGATACAATAATACAACCATACTATTCTCTCTGTTAAAAGCCAATAAGTAGTTTCCAAAGGCTTTGAATTCTTCCTTGGTCAAAGTTTTTAAAAGCTCAATAAGTTTACTTCCTTTCATTATCTCTTAAGTGCATTTTTCAGTGTCTTTATCACCAATAAGTTTAAAAAACTGGAATAACTAATTCATCAATCATTGATACGTACTTAGTCTAACTAAAATTATTCAAATAAAATTTCAATAAATAGATTAATAAGCTTAATTTGTTTCAATAATTTATCTTTTCTTAGCTAATCTTTACAAATATCAGACAAACAAATATATCCAAATATGAAATACAGAACAGGAATTCCAGGGGCATTGTTAGATGAATACGAAAAAGCACTAAATGAATATATTGATGTAATATCCAGGGTCAAAGAAGATGTATTTAGTAAAATTTTAGACAACGAAACCAAAGATAAGGACTGTAAATCTATTCAAACTATCAGCATACATGTAATAGACTGCGGTTACTATTATGCAGAATTTATTAGAAAGAGGTTAAATATTGATATAGGAACAATGTCTAAAAAAAGCGACTTCGGTTCATCAGTAGCTCAAAGTATAACTCAGCTAAAAGAGATGTTTGTTTATACTGAAAAAACCTTTGAAGGCAGGATGGACATGAATGACAATGAGCTTGAATCAAACATAATGAAAACTGGTTGGGGAACTGTTTACGATGTTGAACAGTTAATGGAACATGCAATCGTTCACATTTTGAGACATAGAAGACAAGTAGAAAAGCTAATGTCGAAAGGTTAAAATTCACTTTTATGGTTAGATATAAAAACTTCTTACCCAAAATTACAAAAAAATCGAGCTGGGGTTTTCCTGAATATGCTTCAATTGATGAATTGGAACATGATCTCAATCATTGGTTGGATGAAAATCCTGACTTTCATATTATCAATGTAGAGACTGTTGTTTTGCCAATGACAGAAATGCATAAAGATCTTGACCCAGAGAAAATTGATACGGCAAAGCTGTCAACTTATGGCTATTATGTACAATTCATTAGAGCTTGGTATAAAATAGATATAGACAGTTTAATGAAATAACCAATCTGCATTTATACAATCAAATTCGAATAACAAGAAGTCACTTCGTATTGTCTTCAAACCAGGTAATTGAAGCTGTACTGTTTGCATTTACAACTGTTAGTTTTTCTAAAATTTCATAAGAACTATGTGCTAACTTACTGCTATCGAAATGATCATTTTCACCTGTTATGACATTTTCGATTGATTGATGAAGTCCAATATCCTTTAGATAATTTAAAAAAATTTGCCTCTCGCTTTCGCTTAATTTTCTTTTAGGAACTTCATAAGATAAAAGATTATACAAAGTATCATTCACTCTTGTTTCATCAAACTTAAGTTGTTCATTTTCTAACATTTCAAGTTTTACTTCTTTCAATACTCTGTAAACTGCTGCCTCGTTTTTTTCAACAACCCTCCGTCGCCAAAATTCTTTGTAATACTTTGGTGCTGCTTCGTAGTTACTGTAAGTCAACTCCAAGCTGTCAACTAAGGTTTTAAAACTTTTATTTATATCCAAATAAAAAGAACTCAAACCATAAAACAATGTTTGGCTAGAATCAAAATCAGTCAACAACTTTTTGTATCCAATCTTTTTAAACGTTTCATGAAGCATTAAAATATTCTCTGATTTCTTGATCCACTTATCAGATAAATTATATGTCCCATCTCGCAAATGAGAAAAACTAAATTGCTTTTCTTTATAATAAATAACCTCCTCATTTGTATTTGAAATACAAGCAAAGAAAAACATTAACAAAAAACCGAAAAGCCATTTTTTCATTGATTATTGTATTTGGGTAATGATACAGCTTAACGATTTAAAATTCTCTTTTCTTTTAATTTGGCTGAAATTTTGATAAATTAAAATATAGAATATCTACCATAATAGAAAATATGTTCCAAGTAACCAGTTTGTTTAACATAAAAAACATCTTATTATGAATCCAATTGTAAGAAATATTTTGGCAGTTATACTGGGTTGGTTTCTTGGATCAGTCGTAAACATGGGTTTGGTTATGATAGGGAGTTCTGTTATTCCAGCACCTGCTGGAATGGACAATACTACCGTTGAAGGCTTAAAAGCGGGAGCTCATTTACTGGAAACCAAACATTTTATTTTTCCATTTTTGGCTCATGCGCTTGGTACTCTGGTAGGCGCTTTTGTTGCAGCCAAATTTGCAGCTACTCGAAAAATGACCTTTGCTTTGGTTATTGGAGCTTTCTTTCTGTTAGGAGGTATTGCGATGATGACGATGGTCCCCGCTCCTACTTGGTTTAGTATTTTAGATTTGGTTGTTGCCTATTTACCAATGGCTTGGATTGGTGGGTACCTCGGCTCGGCTCGGTAAACATACCTCGGCTCGGCTCGGTAACCGTACCTCGGCTCGGCTCGGTAACAATGTCAAAAAACAAAAACCCTCTCAATACAAATAAAGCATTGAGAGGGTTTGCATTTAAAACTGATTTTCAGATAATCTTATCTTTCAGTAGTAGTCAAAGGAATACCAATGAAAGCTTGTAATGTTCTGTTTTGAGTAACATTATCAAGGTTTGTAGTAGTTCTTTGGTAATCTTCATTGATTACTTTACCCAATCCGTGTGTGTATCTTACACCAGCATTGATTCTACCAGAAACATCAAAAGTAACACCTAAAGCTACTCCTAAATCAAATTTACCATAAGTTCTTTTGATAGTACCATCAGCAACAGTAAAAGTAACATCGTCGATATTCACCTCATCATTATACGCTTCCGCATCTGATTTTTGTTTGTGCGTCAACAAATAGCCAACTTGAGGTCCAACTTGCAACCCAATTACATCAAACAATTGTACACCAAACATTACAGGAACACTCAAATAATCCCAATTCAATGAAATTGATTCTCCTGTAGGAGCTGTATAATAGTCTTTACTTCCTTTTTGAGAATACAAAAGCTCAGGAGTGATGGTAAAAGCACCCATATCAAACATTGCATAAATTCCAGCATGGAAACCAGGCTTCATTGTAGCATCCAATAGTTCATTGTACGTATCTGAAACTTCTCCCCCAGCATCATTCACATTGTCTACTTCAAACGAGTCATCTTGGCTCCAAGTAGTTAAGTTCAAACCACCTTTCACACCCAATTCCGCTTGAGCATTTGCATTTTGAAAACCAACAAACATTAGTAAAAATGCTGCGGTAATAATTGATAACTTTCTCATAATCTTTAATTTACATTAGTAATATAGCGTTAAAAATCAGTCTTTAGAGACTACTTAACCATTTGGTAACTCTAAATATTGTTAAATTTTTTATAACAAGTTTGCACTTCTCTTGATAAAGTTGGTTAAATCTTCTCCTTTCAACATACCTTGAGCTAAGAGTGCTAAATCATGTAATTGTTTAATTGATCCAGTTTGTTTTTCACTATCTTTTTCATCCAAAATCTTTTGAATGCTTTCATGATTTCCATTTAAAACCAAGTTATAAGACTCAGGCATTCCTGCCATATGTCCCATACCATTGTAAGCAGACATATCTCTCATTCTTCTCATAAATTCAGGCTTTACGATCGTCACAGGCATCGCATCTGGAGCCATTGCTTTTACTTCTACCATTACACTAGATTCAGCAACTTGGGTTTTAACCAATTCAACCAATTTTTCTTCTTGCTCTTTGCTTAAAACAGATTCTACTGCTTCATCCTTTTCAACCAACTTATCTACAATATCAGCATCTACTCTTTTAAGGCTAACATTTTCAATATTTTGCTCTAAATATCCTACAAAGTGTGCATCTAAAACATGATCCATTTTCAATACATCGTAGCCCTTATCTTTGGCTGCTGAAATGTATCCATGTTGTCCATCAGGACTTGTTGTGTACAATAAGACGAGTTTACCATCCTTATCGGTTTGCAGGTCTTTGATTTTTTCTTTATATTCTTCAATAGTACTATGTGTACCATCAACGCTTTCAAGTAATAAGAAGCTTTTTCCTTTATCAGCAAATTTTTCATTACTCAGCATTCCATACTTCACAAAGACAGAAATATCCTTCCATTTCTCTTCAAAGTTGGTTCTATCTTCTTTAAAAATATCATGTAATTTAGAAGCAACTTTCTTAGTAATATGACTACTGATTCTTTTTACATTTGGATCGCTTTGTAAATAACTTCTCGATACATTTAAAGGAATGTCTGGTGAGTCTAAAACACCGTGAAGCAACTGTAAAAATTCAGGAACAATTTCTTCTACATTGTCCGTAACAAATACCTGATTGCTGTACAATCCGATTTTGTTCTTTTGAATTTCAAAGTTGTTTTTAATTTTTGGAAAATATAAAACACCCGTTAATTTGAATGGGTGATCAACATTTAAGTGAATCCAAAATAAAGGCTCATCAAAAGTGTGCGGATATAGTTCTTTGTAGAAGTTTTTGTAATCCTCATCTGATAAATCAGCAGGTTTTTTGATCCAAGCTGGATTTGGATTGTTAATGATATTATCAGTAATTTCTACAGTCTCAATACCATCTTCAGCTGTTTCTTTCTTTTCATTTTCACCAAATTTGATTTCAACTGGTAAAAAGCGACAATATTTATTTAACAGTTCCTCAATTCTACTTTTTTGTAAAAATTCTTTAGAGTCTTCTGAAATGTGAAGCGTAATATCTGTACCACGTTCTTTTTTCTCTCCTGTACTGATTTCATAATTTGGAGATCCATCACAAGACCATCTTACAGATTTAGCTTTTTGCTTATATTTGTATGATAAAGTATGAATTTCTACTTTGTCTGCAACCATAAAAGCAGAGTAAAAACCAAGCCCAAAGTGTCCAATAATATTTGTTTTGTCTTTGTATTTATCCAAAAACTCTTGAGCACTGGAAAATGCAATTTGGTTGATGTATTTATCAACCTCTTCATTGGTCATTCCGATACCCTTATCACTGATTGTCAAAGTTCCTGCTTCTTCATCAATGCTGATTTCGATTTTTGTATCCCCAATATCTCCTT
Source organism: Bacteroidota bacterium (assembly GCA_020627525.1). GTDB lineage: Bacteria > Bacteroidota > Bacteroidia > Chitinophagales > UBA2359 > JAHDGP01. Next base: position 1,949 of record JAHDGP010000233.1, on the reverse strand, counting down.
TGGCAACGCCACTTAGGGATAAAGTAGATAATTTTTGGGTTGCATCAACTGCATTTGAAACCAACTCACGCAGAAAAATATCGTGGTCAGAATATAAAAACTTTTTGATAATGGGAAATATATTTTCCACATCTGTTCTAATAGTACCTGTTTGTGTAGACATAAAATATATGTTTTTGTTTAGTTATTGTCAATTAAATAAAATGGTTTTAAACCTCAATAAGTATTAAATTGTCAAAGGCAATGCCATTCGAGGTTTTATGACAAATTGACATTCAATACTGATTTATAGTCTGAATTATCCTAATATAAGCGTCATATTTTCATATATTAATGAATCATAATTAATTATTTAAAAAATTCGCTTATTTTAGATTCTATGAAAATTTATTCAATTCTAGCCACTTTATTATTTGTAACGATTGCAGCAAATGCTCAAAATAATCCCCCAACCATTGAGTACTTCAAAGCTATCGAAACCATTGGTGGACCATTTACAATTGAAATACAAGCATCTGATATTGAAAATGATCCAATAAATGTTTCTATTCATTACACAATTGGAGATAGTGATATTTTTCAACAATTAGATTTATCAGAACACAATGTTTCTTATTATCCGTCTGAAGAATTTGTTCCAGGAGTTAAAAACACATGGACGATTCCAAATTTTGAACTTTCTGAGCAAATAACAAAAATGAAATTGATTGTAGAGGATGACCAAGCCTTTGACATTCAAAGTTTGGTTGATCAAGTTGATAGTAATGCCTTGCGTTCTAATTTGGAATTGATTGAAGGACCAAGAAATAGAAATGCCAGTTTAAGTCATTTGGGATTTTGCAAAGACTTAATTTACACATCGTATTTAGAAAATGGTCTAAATGCTAGAATCCAAGAATATACCTATCAAGGAGATATCGGTCAAAACCTTATTGGTCAAAAACTTGCTACTAGTAAATCTGATACTACCTTTATCATTGATGGGCATTATGACACAGTTCTTTTTTCGCCTGGAGCAGACGATAACGGTTCTGCTATAGTAGGTGTTATGGAAACGGTTAAAATATTGGCGCCTCATCATTTTGAACACAATATTGAATTCATCGGATTTGACATGGAAGAAGATGGATTGATTGGTAGTCAGATGTATTTAGACCGTGCTGATGGCAGAGACACAACGCAATATATTGGAGGGGTTTTGAATTTTGAAATGATTGGATATTGGGACAACACACCTAACACACAAATTTTTCCAAACGGATTTGAGGTACTATTCCCTGAAGCAGAAGCTCTTGTTGCGGCGAATGATTTTAGGGGGGATTTTATCACCAATGTTGGAAGTACTGCTTCCACTTGGCTTATAAATGCATTCAACACTTCTGCCGAACAGTTTGTACCAGATTTAAAGGTTGTTCCAATAACAACAAACATTTCGGGTTTAGGGGCACAAGATTTGCGACGAAGCGATCACGCTTACTTTTGGGATGCTGGCTATCAGGCATTGATGTTGACGGATGGAGCAAATTTCAGAAACCCTAATTATCATACCGGCAATGATAAGGTAGAAACATTAAATTTTACTTTCATGTCCAATGTAGTAAAGGCAACAATTGCAACTTTAGCGAAAATTGCAAAAATAAAAAACGCTAGTTCAGAAATTACTGAAGTTGTAGTGTATGCTATAACTGATGGAATTGAAAATGTTTTTTCTAACAATGTACAAATTTACAAGAAAGACGAATCTGCATTTATTTCATTTAAAAATCCAATTGAAGATTCTTTAAACATGCAACTATTAGATTTGAGCGGCAAGGTTATTGCAAATGAAAAAATTTCAGCAAATACCAAAACGCATTCACTAAGTTTAAATGATCTTTCAGCAGGCATTTATATTATAAACCTTTCTCACAAATCAAGTAAGTTTAGTGAAAAAATTACGGTTGATTAAA
>JAHDGP010000232.1 GCA_020627525.1 Bacteroidota bacterium | reverse complement strand
GGCTTTTTCAAAAAAACTTTCAATTTCTTAACTAAACATCATTGATTCTCGCATTCTCGCATTCTCGCATTCCATCATTATCATTGTATCATTAATCACATTAAAGCATTGTATCATTATCGACCCTAGACCCGAATAGAATGCTTAGCAACGTCCTCATAAAAAGGTAAGCACACATCCGCCAATGACCTAAGTCGTTCAGGAACAACAATATCCTCGTTGAAATCTGTTTTTGTTTTAAATCCTGTAGAATTATGAACATTGTCGTACCAATATTTTGCCCATACTCCGTCCTCTCTTCTCACACCCCTTTCCCATTTCAGCATTTTTTCATCAAAGGGAATATTTAAAGCATTACACAAATTTGTTAAACACTTTTTGGGATTTTTCAATAATTCTCTGCTATCTAAAACTACAAAATCAGCCTTGTTTTCTTTAAAATACTTGAATAAATCAAGCTGCATTTTAATACCTATATCTTCAATTGTAGGGTTTTTGATAACTTTAGAATAGGAAATCAATATTTTTCTAGGATCTCTTATGAATAAAATGTTTTTCATTTTTAACATAAAACTCCAATCAATTTCAATAAGATGGTGTGTCATTTGCTTAAAAAAGACAATTGATGTTGGATATTCTCCAAAAAGCACCTCATTAACAACTTTTTTAGCAGATTGAGATTGACTTTCTAAAATTTCTTCCTGACCAGGATGAGTTACAGTAGAATTACTCAGATAATGCGCATACAAAGGCTCATCAACTATACTTGTGTCATCTCTTTGACCAAAAGAATACATAAATGCGGTAGAAACATTGCGAGGACAAGACCAAAGATTTATTCTAATTTCTGACATTTTCGTAATTTTGTGCCATTAAATTAATCACAAATAAAATAAAAATGAACGAAGTTTATATTGTTTCGGCTGTCAGAACGCCAATTGGTAGCTTTGGAGGTATGCTTTCAGGAATTTCAGCGACAAAATTAGGGTCGATTGCAATTAAAGGGGCAATGGAAAAGGCTGGAATCAGTCCAGAACAAGTACAAGAAGTTTATATGGGCAATGTTGTTTCTGCAAATTTGGGTCAGGCTCCTGCAAAACAAGCTGCAAAGTATGCAGGCATTCCAGATGAAGTTCCTTGTACATTGATCAATAAAGTTTGTTCATCAGGTGCAAAAGCGATTATGTTGGGCGCACAAAGTATAATGCTTGGACACAATGACATTGTTGTTGCTGGTGGAATGGAAAACATGTCTTCCATACCATATTACATACCTAAAGCTCGTTTTGGTTACAAATATGGGCAAGCTGCCTTAGTTGATGGTTTGGAGAGAGATGGTTTGGAAGATGTTTATAATAAACATGCGATGGGTGTTTTTGCAGATGAAACTGCTAAAAAATATGAAATTACGAGAGAAGAACAAGATGCATTTGCGATTCAATCATACAAAAGAACAGCTAAAGCAACGGAAGAAGGCTGGATGAAAAATGAAATCGTGCCAGTAGAGATTCCTCAAAGAAAAGGTGATCCAATTGTAATGTTGGAAGATGAGGAGTTTAAAAAAGTAAATTTTGATAAAATACCAAAGTTGAGAGCAGCCTTTACCAAAGATGGAACAGTTACCGCTGCGAATGCTTCTACTATTAACGACGGAGGGGCGGCAGTTATCCTTGCAAGTGCAAAAGCTGTGAAAGAATTAGGGTTGAAGCCAATTAGTAAAATCAGATCATTTGCAGATGCTTCTAATGCGCCAGAATGGTTTACAACAGCACCTACAAAAGCTGCTCCTTTGGCATTAGAAAGAGCAGGTTTGACACTTAATGATGTAGACTTCTTTGAGGTAAACGAGGCATTTTCTGTTGTAACAATGGCATTTAATAAAGTTTTAGGCATTGATGACAGTAAAGTAAACGTATTTGGTGGTTCGGTTTCGATAGGACATCCATTAGGAGCATCGGGAACACGTATTTTCTCTACCCTTAACAATGTTTTACAACACAAAGATGGTAAAATCGGTTGTTTGGCAATATGCAATGGTGGAGGTGGAGCCTCTTCAATTATTGTTGAAAAAGTTTAAAACCGCATAATTTGTATTGGACAAATTCTGTAATTTATTTTTACCATTATTTACTTAAGAACCAATAGTAAACATATAGGATTAAATAAAAAAACTGGGACAAACTTTAAAGTTTGTCCCTTTTAGCATATATTGGCACTCTTTCTGCGATTAAAAACACATATTTGGCTTTTTTTGCAAACCTAATAAGACTTTTTGGTTGGGGTTAGTAACCAGCCTAATGAAAAACAGAACATAATAGTACTATGTACACAGAAATGCATCGTCCTAATATTTTATCAAGCACAAAACTAGATGAATATCTTGCCCGTGGTTGGTTTAGAATGGGACAAATGATCTTTACTTGCCACTTTTTATATTTTGATGAGCGCCTATATTCAGCTGTATGGCTCAGACTAGATATAGAGAATTTTAAATTTAAAAAAAGACATAGAAAATTACTCAGGGTCAATCAGGACCGTTTCCGTACAGTCGTCCAACCGATAAAATTAGATGCTGAAAAAGAAGAGTTATATCAAAGGTATAAGGTGAGATTGGCAGGCTATGTTCCTGCAAGCCTTAAGGAGTCTTTGATGGATAATTCTACTCGCAATATTTACAATACTTATGAATGCAGTGTTTATGATGGAGACAAATTGATCGCTGCCAGCTTTTTTGATATTGGCTCAAATAGTATTGCTAGTATAAAAGCTATATTTGATTTAGAATATTCTAAACATAGTCTTGGTTTTTATACGATGCTTGTTGAAATGCAAGTAGGTAAAATGACAGATAAACAATTTTACTATCCTGGATATTTTGTCCCAGGATATGAAAAGTTTGACTACAAGTTGCGAATCGGAAATGTGGATTATTTTGATTTTCATTCCGAAGATTGGAAGCCAATTGACGAGTTGGATAAAAAGGAAATGCCTTATGAAAAATTGAAAAATAAGTTGGATGAAATGCAATCACAACTTTTCAAAGCAGGCATACAAACCATATTATTGTCTTATCCACTTTATGATAAAAAATACATTGGTTTAAGCAATCGTCGTTCATTTCATCATCCTATATTATTGCTTTGTGAATTCAATGATCGTTCTTATGTTATTGAATACAATTTGCGATACAATGATTTTAGATTGTGCTTGATTCACTGCAACAAAGAGTTGCTATTGAGTCCAAACTGGAACTTAGATGAAAGGCAAATTGCATTTACTTGTCTAGAACCATTGATTCGTGATAAGATAGTGGTGCACCACAAAGATCCCGTTGAGATAATTTTGGGATTACTTTCTTGTAAATAATTTTTTGGAAAGATTAAACTAATTGACAGCACTAGCCAATATTAGCACCAGCTTTCTTTTTTAATATTTCAATGCGTTTTGAATTGCTAATTCTTCCTCAATCATTTGTTGTAGCAATTTTAGTTCATCATTTAAGTTGAGATTATCATCTTCTTTTATTTCTAATTCCGATAGAATGGAAAATACGAAATTTTCTTCTCCAAATTCATTCCAATCTTTTTGCAGTCTTTTGTTTCGATGACTTCCAAATCTTAACTCAGTTCTATGTCTATTCCATTTTGAATAAATGTTTAATGAATCTTCTATAAAAACCATTTCGTTTTTAACATTCATTAATTGAAAAATTCCAGCAACTGGTTTTTTCTTCTTGTATTCTTCTTTTAGTTCCTTTTTAGTCTTCATAAAAATCCAAGTTATTTTGTGACTGCATTTGCATTTAAAAAATCGACAATCTAAGAATAGTTCTTCCAGTCTTCCTCTGTAAAAAGTAAATGATCTACCTTTTCTAAACGATAATTATTTTTCATCTCTATTTTACCAACTAAAGTTTCCATAAAATCAAGTTTTTTCATTTTTGTCAAAATAGAGAAATTCTTTTCTACCAGGTTTTTCCAAAATATAAGTCGGAAACTCATTACTTTTATAATCTATTAGGGGAGTAAACCAACTTGGTGATTCTTCAGGTATCCATATATATATTCCTGTTGTATCAATGGTCATATTTAGTCTCTCTACAACTTTTTCTATCAATTCACAGTTGGTTTCAAAACGCGCAACATAATATGGATCAATTCCAGTTTCGTCCATAAAGTAATTTAAGTCAGATATACTTTCTTGTTTTTTGAGTCTTAATTGAGTTTTAAGTCTAAGGTTTGCTTCTTCCGAATTCTTTTCAAAATCTTTGATTATTCCAAAATTCAAATTACAACTACTTATTTCAAACAAAATTAATAGAATAAGAATATTTTTTGTCATTGTTTAAGTAATTGCACAACAAATTATAACCAACAATTTGTACCAATCCTTACCGAAATATTATCTCATACCCAAGAATATGATTTTAGCAGTCTTAATCTTTTTTAGTAAAAATCAATCAATATCTAAAAACTTGTGAGTCTGTAAAGAAATTCTCCATTTAGGATTTTCCTTCACATATTCGACAATCAAAGGCAACATTTCGTCTGATTTGCTCCATTCTACTTGCAAAAACAAGTGGCAATCTGAACTAACTTTAGCTGCATACTCTTCAGCAAATTTAAAATCAGATTTATTATAAATGATTATTTTCAATTCATCTGCTTCTGGATAGATTTCTTCAACAGGCTTTTTGAATTTTTTAGGAGATAAACAAATCCAGTCCCACTTTCCACTCAAAGGATAAGCCCCTGAGGTTTCAATGTGTGTTTTAAATTCATTTTTGTGAAGTACTTCTGTTAAATAATTCAAATTGTAAATCAATGGCTCACCACCACTGACAACGACCATTTCTGTTTTTGACTCAGTTGCCAACTGCACAATATCCTCCACATCCATATCAGGATGATCCTCGGCATTCCAAGATTCTTTAACATCACACCAAAAACAACCAACATCACAACCCGCCAATCTTATAAAATACGCAGCTTTTCCAGTATGTGAACCTTCTCCTTGTAAAGAGTAAAATTGTTCCATTACTGGCAAAATCAATTGATTTTCAGATTGATAATTCTTTTTATGTTGTTTTTTTAAAACCATTGTTTATTCAAAAAGAATGCAAATATACGGCGTAAAGGGTTTGCGTGTAAGCTTATTACAAAGATAAAGCTTAAAATTGTAATCTATTTATTACGATTTAAGTTCAAAAAAGTGATTTAAACTTTAATCTTTCAATTTAGGATTTCCCCGATTTAACAAAAGTAAACCAATTCCAACAATGATAAACGGCAGATTCAGGAGCTGTGTTCGAATCGCATCTTCTTTCAAAAATTCTAGAAGTGTTCTTCCAGAAAAGGCGGCAACAAAGAAAATGCCTGTCAAGAAAAAGGGTTTGATGTAATATTTTTTATGATATAAATATAGTAAAATGAAAAACAAGGAAATGACAAGAATAGAATCATACAACTGTGAAGGATGACGGAAAACAAGCGGATCAAAACCATCTTTTTGTACAAAAGAAAATGCCCAGGGAACAGTTGTAATTTTACCAACAATTTCAGAATTGATCAAATTACCTATTCTTACCAAACCGACTCCCAGACAAACAGCAATTGACAAACGATCCATTATCCAGGAAAATGAATAGTCTTTGTATTTTTTGATAAATAGAAATGCGGCTACAATCATTCCGATTCCCCCTCCGTGGCTCGCCAATCCCCCTTTCCAAACCTGTACGATTTCCGTCGGATTTTGACAGAAATAAGCGAAGTCGTAGAACAAAACGTGGCCCAGCCTCGCACCAATCATTCCTCCAAAAAACAAATACTCCAAAAGCCGCAAAGCCTTTGAAGTATCTCTATTTTCATATTTATGGACGTAAAGGAAAAATAAATAGGCAAAAACAACGCCTACTCCCCAAATCAATCCATACCAAGCAATTGGATGAGATCCAATGTGAAAAGCTACTGGATCAGGATTCCAAATTATGTTTAATTTTAATTGCAAGAATCAAAAGTACGATCAAAAATCAAAGCCGCCAAAGTCGAAGCCACCAAAATCGAATCCGCCGCCATCGCCACCGAAATCGAAGAAGCCACCATCGCCGCCCATGTCTCCACCAATGTCGCCGCCCATATCACCCATATCGCCGCCATCCATTCCATCCATGCCGTCCATTCCACCAGTATCAATGTCACCCATATTGTCTCCCATGCGATCATCAAAAGGAACGTCAGAATCGAATAAAGTTGAGTCTCCAACATCCATACCTTCGGCGCCAATTGAGCCTAACATATCGCCTCCGTCTGAAACCAAAACAGTATCATGAACGTGGATATCGTGACTGTGACACATAGAGCCCCACATCATAGAATACCACAACCAGCCACCCATTCCAGGGTAACCGTGAAAAACAGTAGTCGGAGCACCTGGTCTTGGAGCAATGTCTCTGCTTCGTTTTGGTGCATTTTCTTTAGGAACAACCATTTTTTGTTGACTATCTGCAACAACATCATCAATTCTAATATAAGTTCTAATGTGTTGCTCCAAAACACGCATAAAACTGTCAAATTCCGTCTGTTTTTCCCTTAAGTAAGCATCATATTTTGTCTGAGAGCTGAAAATTGACTCCATTTTTGCTTTAACAGTATCTTCTTGCCCTTCCTCTGCTTTAAATTCACTCAATAAACCGCTCACGTTAATTTGAATAGGATATTTACCAACTTTGTGTGTTCTGTTTACCTTAACATCCACAAGAAACTTAAAACTACCTTTGTTGTGTTCTAAAATCAAGTGCAAAACATTGAATTGACTTGAATACTCTTCATTTATTTCAAAATCATATTTTTCTAAAGCCTCTTCAAAATCATTGTCTTTCCCTTCGTGATCAAAGTAAAAGTCAATATCATCTTGAGCAAGTCTAACCACATTGTCAATGCCTGCTGATTGCATAACACGCTTTAATTCTTGAAGAATTGACAAAGCTGAGAATGTTTCTCTCTCTAGCTTTTTACCACCAATTTTAGTCAAAGTAAAAACCAAGTTTTTAAAGAAACCATCAGGAGCGTGCGTTTCAATTTTAGTTAATTGTGAAGGATCAATAGCAAGATTACCGCTAAAAAACATATTTATATTGTTTAAATTTTCAATAGTATTACAATTACAAAAATAGGTTTTCCCTATGGGAAAGTTCCATTTTTATATTTTTTTTAGACCAACGAGGTTTCAAGACCAACGAGGTTTCAAGACCTACGAGGTTTCAGACCAACGGGGTTTCAAGACCTACGAGGTTTCAAGACCTACGAGGTTTTTAAAACCTCGTAGGTCTTGAAACC
>JAHDGP010000231.1 GCA_020627525.1 Bacteroidota bacterium | reverse complement strand
GTTGCTTTTGGATAGATATAAACTTATTATACCAATTTTGAAATGCCTCTTCATCCAAGTCTAACAATCCCCCAAAATCTACTTTTAAGTATTCTATGCTTTTATCGTGTATATATTTCTCTGCTAACAATAATTGCCCTGCTTTTGTGAAGCCTAAGAGCTTTGCAATCACAGCAACAAACAGTTGTGTTTCTCTCACCAAAATATCACGACTAAGCATATTTGTTAATTTTAATGTTTAGATCTTATACAATAATTAATTCTGCTTAGATACTTCCAAGTTTTTAAGAATAAGATCTTTGCATCCTTTCCGCAATGGGTGGTTGCTATCGTATATTCTTTCAACAACTAGCTGCCTGAATTCGTTCCTCGGACCAATCAGGTCTTTGAGGCTCAAACCCATCAGAACTTTGTCTATGGATAGTTGTAAAATCCTCCACAAAGATCTGATTGAACAATCTACTGAGTCTGTACACAATTTATCAAGCACATCTACATCTTCATCAATACTTTCGTCAAACAAACGTCCTCCCAATGAAGACAGCACTTTTGACAACATTATTTTTTCCGCTGGCTTTGCTAAAACATAGCCTCCTACTTGCCCTCTATTGCTGTCTACAAATCCATTGATGCGCAATAAACGCAACATTTTTGCTACGGTATGAACGCTCAGGTCTTCGGACTCGCTTATTTGCGCAATCGTCAATCCTTCTTCGATTTCGGTGTTTGCTATTGTTAATAAAATTCGAAGACCGTAGCCTTCTTGGGCACTTATTTTCATTTTTTTATTTTTAAGGATACCGCAAGGGTTATCCGTACAAACGTTGTTTTTCAGAACATGTCCAATTCGACTTTTGCTTCTTCGGACATAAAATCTTTTTCCCAGGCTGGATCGAATGTCAATTCCACATCAACATTTCCAATTCCCTCCACCTGCTCTGCTGCTGCCTTCACTTCAATGGGCAATGTATCTGCAACGGGGCAATTGGGTGCCGTTACTGTCATTAATATAAAAACGTTGTTTAACGGTGGATATACGTTGATCTCGTAAATCAATCCTAAATCCCAAATATTTACTGGAATTTCTGGATCGTGAACTTCTTTCAATTGTTCTATTACTTCGTTTTTTATTTCTGCTTTTGTTTTCATTGCTTTGTTATTTCCATTGGGGATAATCTTTTGATTGATTGGTAAATTTTTAAACAACTGCAAGGGTTATCTTTACAAATTATTTGGACAATAATTACCAATTTCCTATTTTGCTAAAACAAATATGAAGGATATTTTACAACTTGCCCACTTCTTTTTTTCATTCAATTGAAAATACTTATCCAAATTTCACCTTGCTTCATAAAATTCTTCTAAATCAAGTTCTGTAAATATTGTCAACTCATTATTTACTTCATATTCTGAAACCAATAATTCTGCTGCTGCCTCCATATCACTTTTTTCCTTCTCCAAACGTATTGAACTCATTGCCTTTTCAATTACGTATAAACGTTTTGAAATTGGTAATTTTGAGATTTCTTCAATTATTTTATTTGTTTGCATATTGTTTCACTTTTATTCCAATACCAATTTAGGCGAATTAGATCAACTGCTTTGAATCAATCTACATAATTCATATTACTGCTGCAACTTACAAAAAACATTTGCGTACTGTTTCATTTGGTTAATCATTGATGTTAAGCCGTTTGATCTTTGTGAACTCAAATGGTTTCGTAAATCAATTTCTTTTAAAATATTTAAATCTTCTGCTACAATGGTCTCTGGCTTTTGATTGGATAACAATCGAACCAAAATGGCTATGATGCCTTTTGTAATAACGGTGTTACTGTCGGCTGTGTATTTTACCAGCCCATCTTTGTAACTTGCATCTAACCAAACTTTCGATTGACAACCTTTCACCAATCTATCATCCGTTTTTAATGCCTCATCCATTGCTGGCAAGGATTTACCCAATTCGATGATATACTCATACTTATCCATTGGATCATCGAACATCTCGAACTCCTCTTTTAATTCGGCTCCTATTTCACTAATTGCATTCATATCTATTAGACAAATTAACCCAACATTCGTTTAGCCCTCAAAATTCCATCCACCAATGTATCTATTTCTTCTTTTGTATTGTAAAATGCAAAACTGGCTCTACAAGTTCCCTCAATATTCAAACGATTCATCAAAGGTTGGCAGCAATGATGCCCCGTTCTAATCGCAATACCCAATTGGTCTAATATCACTCCTACATCGTAGGGGTGATGATTGTCCAACAAAAAGGAAATCACACTTGCTTTGTTTTTTGCCGTTCCTACAATTTTCAATCCGTCTATCTCTTCTAAACGTTGTGTTCCGTAATTCAGTAATTCTTTTTCTTGCTGTTCAATAAAATCCCAGCCTATTTCATTCAAATAATCAATGGCAGCTTTGAATGCTATTCCTCCAGCAATGTCTGGTGTGCCTGCCTCAAATTTGAATGGTAGAGTATTGTAAGTCGTCTTTTCAAAAGTAACCTCCTTGATCATTTCACCACCTGCTTGATAAGGCAGCATTTGTTCCAATAAAGTTTCCTTGCCATACAAAATTCCAAAGCCTGTAGGACCACACATTTTATGAGCTGATAAAGCCAAAAAATCACAATCCAATGTTTGCACATCTATTGGTGTATGAGGAGCAGCTTGTGCCGCATCTAACAATACTTTTGCACCAACGCTGTGCGCCTTCTCAATGATCGTTTTTGCTGGATTTATTGTTCCTAAAGAATTAGAAATATAAACAACAGAAACCAGCTTCGTCTTTTCAGTAAGCAAATTTTCAAAAGCCTCCATATCCAACTCACCTGCATCATTTATTGGAATAATTTTCAGTTTTGCTCCTGTATTTTCACAAAGAATTTGCCAGGGAACAATATTGGAATGGTGTTCTAATGTGGAAATAATAATTTCATCATTTTCTTTGATAAATTTATTTCCGAAACTATGCGCCACTAAGTTTATTGACTCCGTTGTTCCTTTGGTGAAATTTATTTCAACAGCACTTTTTGCATTGATGAATGCTTGGGCCGCTGTTCTTGCAGCTTCATAAGCATCCGTTGCTTTTTGACTCAAATGATGCACGCCTCTGTGAACATTGCTGTTTATTTCATTGTAATAATTCTTAATAGAATTGATTACAACCAATGGTTTTTGACTGGTTGCTGCATTGTCAAAATATACCAAAGGACGTCCATTGACCTTCTGTTGAAGGATTGGATATTCTTTTCTTATCGTTTCAATATTTATATTTTGCTCAACAATCATAGCTGTATTTATATCTTTATATTTCCTCTAGCTTTCTAGCAATCAAATCCAATAAAAATTCTTTAGCAAAATCCAATTGTACACGCTCCACAACATCGGCTGCAAAACTCTTTAGTAAAAGTTTTCTAGCAACATCTTTTCCTATGCCTCTTGCTTGCATATAGAACAAAGCATCTTCATTTATTTGTCCTGTTGTTGCACCGTGCGTACATCTTACATCGTCCGCAAAAATTTCTAACTGTGGTTTTGTATTAATAGTGGCATTGTCTGAAACCAAAATGTTTTTATTGCTTTGGAAAGCATTGGTTTTTTGAGCTTCTTGACGCACCATTATTTTACCATTAAAAACAGCTTTTGATTGACCACCAATAATGCCTTTGTAAAATTCATCACTCATACAGTTTGGCTTGGCGTGATCCATCAATGAACGGTTGTCCACCAACATTTTACCATCCGTCAAATACAATCCATTTAAGAAGGATTCTATGTGTTCACCGTTTAGTAAAACATTCACTTCGTTTCTAACCAAATCACCACTTAGAGTAAATGTGTTTGTAGTGAAAACTGAATTTTGTTCTTGCTGTGCTTCTACCTGATTTATTTGAGAAACCTTCGCTTCGTCTAATTGGAATTTGTAGTAATCTACATTGGCATATTTATCTACAAAAACCTCCGAAGCAAAAGTGTTCAAAACATAATTCGCATTGTTCAATGTGTAATTGTATTCCAATATTTTAACCTGTGCATTTTCACCTACAATGAATAGATTTCTATAATTTGCCGTTAAATTTCCTTGAGAACTATCCGTCAAATAAAGACAAACAATAGGCTTGTCCAAAACCACACCTTTGGCAACCTCCACAAACAGTCCATCTGTAAAAGAAGCTGTATTTAGAGCTGAAAAAATATTTTTCTCTAGAGAGAGGTATTTTCCAAAATAATTTTTAACACCAGCATATTCTGTTTCAAATGCAAACAGCAAGTTTGAAACAACTACCCCATCTTGCTTAGGCAAGTGTGTATTCATTTCACTCCATTCACCATTTACAAAAGTGATGTAATATACATCGTCATTTCCAACAAAGTCGGTTATATCAATTTTTGTATTGATAGAAGAACTTTGATAGTTTGAATAAGTTCTTTCAAGGTATGGCTTTAGATTGGTGTATTTCCAATCTTCATTTTTGGTAGTGGGAAATTCTTGTTTTTTGAAGGCTTCTATTCCTTCCGTCCAATAAGCATTTTGACCATTTAAGTTCAAAGCCTTTCTTTTTTCTTCTAGTTGAAAAAAGTCCTCTACCAATTTATCTTTTAAATCGAAAGCAGTTTCGACATTCATATCTTTAAAATGTTTCTTAGTAATGATAAAAAATTATACCGTTGCAGCAGCTTCTTCTTTGATCCAATCGTAGCCGTTTTTCTCCAACTCGTGCGCTAGTGTCTTGTCACCCGATTTTACGATTTGACCGTTGTATAAAACGTGTACAAAATCTGGAACGATGTAATCTAATAAACGTTGGTAATGCGTAATAACGATCGTGGCATTATCGCTTGTTTTCAATTTATTAACGCCGTTTGCAACGATCTTCAAAGCATCAATATCCAAACCTGAATCTGTTTCATCTAAAACCGATAACTTTGGTTCTAACATTGCCATTTGTAGTACTTCGTTTCTCTTTTTCTCACCACCAGAAAAACCTTGATTTAAAGAACGTCCCAAAAATTTAGGATTGATCTCCAACAAAGCCATTTTCTCTTTTATTTTTTTAAGGTAATCAACTGCCTTTATATCCTCTTGACCAAAGTGCTTGCGCTTTTCATTCATCGCTGTTTTGATGAAGTTACTGATGCTTACTCCTGGAATTTCAACTGGATATTGAAAAGCCAAAAACATTCCTTCTCTGGCTCTGTCTTCTGGTTCCATTTCTAATAAATCCACACCGTTAAAAACAACTTCTCCCTCTGTCACTTCATAATCTTCTTTTCCTGCTAGAACAGAAGCAAGTGTACTCTTACCAGAACCGTTAGGTCCCATTATGGCGTGAATTTCGCCTGGTTTTACTTCTAAATTTATTCCTTTTAAAATACATAAATCTTCAACTGAAGCGTGTAAATTTTTTATTGATAACATTTTTTTATTTTAATGCCTTAATGCTATAATAGTATTAATGCTATAATGATTTTATTTATTTACTTTTTAATGCGAGAATGCTTGAATGTGAGAATGCGAGAATAATATTTTATCCTACTGATCCTTCCAAGGTTATTTCGAGTAGTTTTTTGGCTTCTACTGCAAACTCCATTGGCAATTTCTCCATTACTTCTTTTACAAATCCATTTATAATTAATGCTGTTGCTACTTCTGCATCCATTCCTCTTTGTTGACAATAAAACAGCATGTCTTCTCCGATTTTAGAGGTGGTCGCTTCGTGTTCAACTTGTGCAGTTGAGTTACTGGACTCGATGTAGGGGAAGGTATGCGCTCCGCATTGATCTCCAATTAAAAGAGAATCGCATTGAGAAAAGTTGTAAGCGTTTTTAGCATTTTTACGAACATTCACCAAACCTCTGTAAGAGTTTTGAGATTGCCCCGCTGAGATGCCTTTAGATATGATACGGCTTTTGGTATTTTTACCAATGTGAATCATTTTAGTTCCAGTATCTGCTTGTTGGAAATTGTTGGTAACGGCTACTGAATAAAACTCTCCAATTGATTCATTTCCTTGTAAAATAACAGAAGGGTATTTCCAAGTTACGGCAGAACCAGTTTCTACTTGTGTCCAAGAAATTTTTGAATTGTGCCCTTTGCAGATTCCACGTTTTGTAACGAAATTAAATACTCCCCCCTTCCCTGTTTTGGGATCACCTGGATACCAGTTTTGAACGGTCGAATATTTTACTTCAGCATTGTTCATTGCAACGATTTCAACAACTGCGGCGTGTAATTGATTTTCGTCACGACTTGGAGCGGTGCAACCTTCTAGGTAACTCACGTAAGCATCGTCTTCGCAAACGATCAGGGTTCTTTCAAACTGTCCTGTTCCTGCTGCATTTATTCTAAAGTAAGTTGATAATTCCATTGGGCAACGAACGCCTTTGGGAATGTAGCAGAATGATCCGTCAGAAAAAACAGCTGAATTTAGTGCTGCGTAATAATTGTCTCTTGGTGGAACGACTGAACCTAAATATTTTTTTACCAATTCTGGGTGATCTTGAACGGCTTCGCTGAATGATGAGAAAATAACGCCCAGCTTAGAAAGTTCTTCTTTGAATGTTGTTTGAACTGAAACGCTATCGACAACGATGTCCATTGCTACATTGGCAAGACGTTTTTGCTCTTCGATTGAAATTCCCAAACGGTCGTACATTGACTTCATTTCTGGGTCCACTTCGTCCAAGCTGTTTAGTTGCTTTTTAGGTTGTGGAGCAGAATAGTATATAATGTCTTGAAGGTCTGGTTTTTCATAATGCACATTTGCCCATTCAGGCTCTGTCATTTTTTGAAAATGCTTGAAAGCTTCTAGTCTCCAATCCAGCATCCATTGTGGCTCGTTTTTCTTTTTGGAAATCAATCTCACAATATCTTCATTGAGACCTTTGGGTACATTGTCTGCATCCAAATCAGAGACAAAACCCCATTTATAATCGGATTGGGTTATTTCGTCTAGTGTTGCTTGAAAATCGCTCATACTTTATAAATTACTCATTTTCAGCTATTAATCAGCTTAAATTTAAGGTTTAACGCTTAGTTGTATCCTTTTAACAGCGCAAAATTACAATTTGTTCTTGAATTTATACTTTTTTGTACAAATAAAATACGACAATTTGTACTTTTTAGTATAAATAGGTGGAAAATGTTAAAATTTGAGGTAGGGTTTTATAGGTTCATTCACCATAGATTGAACGGAAATTGCTTTTGGAACATCGTTGAAAACCAAAATAAGAGGAAGAATAATGTCACTCCTTGCGGAGTTCTTTGATTGGATAAAATTCTGAGTAATTAAAATATCAGCCCTTCAGGCTTTTGATTAAAATTTT
>JAHDGP010000230.1 GCA_020627525.1 Bacteroidota bacterium | reverse complement strand
GTAGAAAAAAATTGCAAAAATAATTGAAAAACCAAAGCCCCAGGCAAACAAATATTTTACTGCTTTTTTCAAACCACTGAAGTTTTTTGCTCCTGTATACTTTCCAACAATGCTTTCTCCAGCATAAGCAAATCCATCAATCGCATAGGAAATTATAAATAGAAACTGAAGTAAGATTTGATTTCCCGCTAAAGGAATATCGCCCATTCTTGATGATACAGAAGTAAAAAATGAAAATACGAAAATCATACACATTGTTCGGATAAAAATATCTCTGTTGACATTTAAAAAATGTAAAAATTGATCAGCTCTAAATTTCCATCCCTTGAATAATTCTTTAGCATAATTTTTAAAGGAAAAAACAAACAAGCCAAATGCAAGAAAAAAACCAAGATATTGTGCAATTAGGGTTCCATAAGCAACTCCTTCGGATTTCATTTCAAATCCATAAATAAAAACACAATTAAAAACAATGTTTCCAACATTTACAAACACTGTTATCAACAGAGGCCACTTGGCATTTTGCATTCCCAAAAACCACCCATTAAAAATCATCATTCCAAGTGCAGCGGGTGTTCCCCAAATCCTTATATTGTAGTAAATAGCACTGAGGTTCAAAACTTCATCACTTCCTCCGATTAATTTTAAACCAATGTTTCTAATAGGACTTTGAAAAATTAATATGATTATGGAAGCAAATGCAGCAAATAAAATTGCATTGAATAAAATGCCAGATATTTCCTCTTTGTCTTTTTTTCCAAAGGCCTGGGCAGTCATTCCAGTGGTACCCATTCTCAAAAATCCTAAGCCCCAAAACAAAAAATTGAACAAGGTTCCTCCAATTGCAATGGCTCCTAAGTAAAGTGGATTGCCCAATTGTCCCATCAGAAAAGTATCTACAATAGATAGCATTGGAACGGATATATTGCTGATTATATTGGGAATGGCGAGGCGAAGGATTTCTTTGTTCATTTTATAAAAAATTCAAGCACAAAATGACAAAAAAAATCCCGATTCCTTACGGAATCGGGATTATATTTTAAAATCTTTCTTTTACTAATTGATCTCGATCTCTTACAATGAGTCGTTTTCTGTCAAAGTATATCAAGTTTTTGGATCTCAACTCATTTAAAGTTACCGTCACTGTTTGACGTGATGAACCGATAATACTAGCAATTTCTCTATGCGGGAAGAAATTATCAACGGTGTATTCCAAACCAACTTTTCTACTATTGTTGTCGGTTAAAAATAAAATAAAGTCGATAACACGAGTTCTAGCATAGTCTACTATTTGTGATCTCCATTTTTCTTGAATCTGATACATTTTTTTAAGAATTAGCTGATTAATAGCTAGACTTAACATACCAGAATTTTTAAGTTCGTTTCGCAAAGAAACTACTGGAACTTCTCTTAAGATCGTTTTCTCTTTTGCTTGAGCAAATTCATTGCGTCTTAGCGTTCCCATTAATGCTTGTTCTCCAAAAAGCTGTCCACCAAAAAGCAATACATTGATTACTACTTCACCGGTATCACTAAGATTACCTGTAACAACTGAACCACTTTCTATAAAGTATACATTGTCACTTGAACTATTAACCAGATAAATCATTTGATCTTTTCTAAACTCCATTTGCGGAAATTTAGAAAAGTATTGATTTAAGTCCTGTAATGCGTCAGCAGGTCTGTTTGCTGAATAATTTGAACCCGTTGATGGGTTACCACTTTGAAAAACAAAATCCATGTTTGATTGAATATTCATATCTCTCTCATTTTAGCCTACCACTAATTTACTTACAACTTTTTGTCATTTCGAGAACAATCATTTACAGTTTCCAAAATTTTCCAGCATTTTCAAATCGGTCTTAAATTATGCTTATTTATAATGAATATATTAAAAGTCTGATTTACAACTATTTATAAAATGTAAATAAAATAACTATACTTACAAAAAATGGCTTTTTCCAGAATTTTTAAAAATTCAAGGATTTAAATTCCAGATTTTTTTTACCAGTATTAGCTTTTTTTAACAAAAATCATATTCAATTCTTATGCAATTACTGTAATTTATGACTAATTCTTACTATTGAAATGACTTAAATGTGCTATCAAAAAGTATAAATATATGTGAAAATTACTCAAACAGTCACCACAAAAATTTTAGCATAATGAAAATTGCCAAATTGTTTTGTGATTCAAGCAAAGAAGATTCTCAATTTTTTGCAACTTTACTAAGAATTTAAAACTTAGCAAATTCATATGAATAAATTTGAAGGTATTTTTTACAAAATTTCAGCAATTTTTCTACCTCCTGTTCTATTGATTTTAACATTGGTTTCAATTTTCATGTTTGATGACCCAGAAACCATTACTTGGACAGATTACATTTTTCCGGTGGTTGTTGGTCTATATTTTATATATGATCTATTCAATCTTATAAAAAGAAGCTCATTTATAAGAAATATTAAAAAGCAAAATGGAGAAGTTTTTAAGTTTACTGGAATTTATAATTTAAACATCAATGCCTGGTTTGTAATAGCTGCGATTTTGGTCTTGTTAGCAATTAACTTATGCATCAGAAATATGCCTATGATCATTGGCAGTGCAATGCTTGTCATTTATTTCTTGTTTAAAATGTTGGTCAGCCCAAAATCATCTATAATTGGCATTACAAAAGAAGCCATTTACTTAAATGTGTTTAGAAAGAAAAAAATTCTCAACAATGAATTAAATTCTATCAACATTTCAGACGAAGGGAGTATAAACTTCGTTATAGATGAGACGCACTTTTTAGAATTGCCTATTTACAAATCAAAGGAAGAGTACGACAAGAAAGAATTGGATGCTTTGATGTTTAACTTACAAAAATTGGCAAAGGAAAATAATTTTGAAATCGAGTATACTAATGAAAATGAAATATAATTCAATAGCTCTAATTGCAATCACAGCAAGTATAATTTTAATAGGTTCATGTAAAAAAGACAGAGAACCAGAATATTCTGTACCAGCAGAGCTTGAATCCTATATTACGCTGTTTGAACAAGAGGCGGCGACCAGAGGAATTGATATGAATATTGATGATTTGGTTGTAGCTTATGGTCAAGAATTGGAAGACAATGGCACAGAAGCAGCGGGACTTTG
Organism: Bacteroidota bacterium; assembly: GCA_020627525.1. Classification (GTDB taxonomy): domain Bacteria; phylum Bacteroidota; class Bacteroidia; order Chitinophagales; family UBA2359; genus JAHDGP01. The sequence goes on along the minus strand of JAHDGP010000230.1, from coordinate 4,255 downwards.
TCATTATGAGACGAAAAGTATGGCACCTTTTATTGAGTTAGATACAACCTCATTCAATTGGGAAGCACATGAATATAGCAGAGAAGCACTTGTTTTTCACGAATTGGGACATTGTATTTTGGAAAGACGAAGTCACAATAATGCTCTTTTGTCAAATAAAAATTACAAAAGTATTATGAAAGCAACTGGTGAACCCAGTTATGCTGGATTTAATTACTTCAAAAGAGCTTACTATTTGGATGAACTGTTTGAACCCAACACCCCTGAACCGTGGTGGGCATCTACTACTGCAAATGCCTATAGCAATATTGCTGTAGAATCGAAACAAACTATTTACAATGATGAATTTGATAATAATTTAAATGGTTGGACGCTTGGTCAAGGTCAATTCATTAGAACAATAGAAAATGGCAAGTTTCATCTTGAAAATATTGATGATTCGCCTTATTTTATATCTGACTTTATAGATATTCAAAGCAATTCTGGAAATTGGGAGATTGAAACATCTATCAAAATTTCGGAAGGCAGTAATTTTGCTGTGTGTTTGGTATTTGGTGGAGCAAAGTCAACATCAAGCAGTGGACCAAAACTAAATTATTATGGATACAACAATGTTAATGATGCGATAATCCTTGACACAGAAACAGGAGATTATGTTTCTTCGCCAAGCTCATTTATAGACTTTGGAGAATTCAATAAGTTAACCATTAGGAAGACTGGAAATTATTTGTATTACTATATAAATGAACAATACTACAACATTACGGAATATCAAGAATTTTATGGGGGTGAATTTGGCTTCTTGGTTCCTTCGCAAAATACTGTTGAAGTTGATTATTTGAATGTTTATTCGATTGATTAAAAACAACCACCTAACTTGATATACAAATTATAGAATCATACAATAAATTAAGCAGAAAACGGAGTCCAAATTGGACTCCGTTTTCTGCTTTAAGGAACAGTTAATAAAAACTGTCCACCGATTAGATTTGATTTATAGCTATTCTATCAGTCCAAACTGTTTGAAGTGATGGACAAAATGTTTGTAATGGAAAACCATCCATTCGGCAAATCCGAAACTTCCGCCATAAGGATGTATAACTTCAGCAGTGGGATTAGTTTCAAAATAAACCAAAGTTGATTTTATCGTTTTGATCAACTCGTGTTTTGCCACATTCATATTATCAAAAAGTAAAGGTTTGAGTTCGATGTTTTTTCCAGGAGTAGGCAAAGACTTGGTCAAAGGTTGATCGCTCAACAAAAAAGCTCTTGCTTTGGCTTGTTTTTCTTTTGGAATAGCGGCAGGAATTTCAAATTCTTTTTGAGACATCAAGAGCGCACTCATTAAGTGTTCCACCATATGCTGGCTTGTCATTAGTCCCCAAACGGGCTTTGTCTTTTCAGAAACAACTTCTAATAAATCAAAAACTTGTCTTTCAAAAAAATCATTTTGTTCTGCTTTATCATTGAAGTTAAAAACTGATTTATTAAAACTGATGAGCTTCATTTCACATAAATCCTCCACAGGAATCACATTGTCAATAACATTTACGTCTACAAGTGTTTCCATAACATTTTTCAAAACAGCTCTGGATATCAAGTGATCGGTTGCCCACTCCGTCTGTTTCAGCCAAGTCTTTACATCGACTTGTTGCAAACCATATCTTTCTGCTATTAGCGGAACCGTACTTTTTGATGGGTCTTTCTGATACATAAATTCAGCACATTGCCTGTGAATGATTTTCACAATTTCGTCAATGTCCTCAAAATTGTTTTCCAATACATCATTGTGAACCGCAATTACAAAACACGGCCAGGGTGTTCTTGTTTCCCCCACTCTTTTAAGTTCTCCACTATCAACATATGGTTTGGTTGTAAATTTTTCCCAAAGCAATGCATCCGCAGTACCTTCTGCCATTGCTTTTCTGGCACCGTCCAAATTTCCTACTAACTCAAATCGCTGATCTTCGGGTTTCCAAGATTTAGAGTTGGCATAGACATATGTCATGATATGCGAACCAGAACCATAACGACTGATTGAAAAATTTCCCCCTTTGAGATCGTCAACTGTTTCAAATTTTGACTTGCTCGAACAATGAATTCCCCAGATGAGTGGACTTTTGACGTATTGACTGACTATTTTAAATGGGCTGCCCTTTACTATCTGACTGACCAAACCCTCTGTTAAAACGATTGCGACATCAATCTCTTTTTCCTTCAAGGACTTACACATGGCACCTGTTCCGCCCGGAAAGTCCGTCCACTCAACGTCTATGTTTTTATCTTTAAAAGCTCCGTTTTCTATTGCTAAATGCCATGGCAAATTGAAGTGTTCGGGCACACCTCCTATTTTATATTTCATATTTCCCTTCTATCCTTTGTTTAACATCCTTCAAAACAACAAAAAACATTCAATATTGTTTTGGGCATCAAAGTTAAGGACCAATCGCTCAATTTTTATGTATTACAAGCGATACTTTTGGAATAAGGAAGGAATTATAAGATTGTTCGATGAAATACCAAGTATTGATTCTCCGTCATTTCAGAATTTTTCCTTAGATTTCGCATCGGGTGCGAAATGACAGAGGAGGTGATTGTTCGTTGAAATAAGAGACATTGCTCGTTTTGAGATTTCGCATTGGGTGTAAAATAACGGATCTGGATAAATGCAATGTAAAATTGTTTGTATCGTAATGAGATTTAACATCAAATACTAAATAACAGATTAGAATAAAATTCTAATAAACAATAATCCTATCTGCAAAAATTTCTTCATTTGTTTCTATGGAAATAAAATACAATCCAGTGCTTTGATTGGACAAATCAATTTGGTAAGATTTTCCACCTATTTTTTGCTGTGAGATTATTTTTCCCAAGCTATTTGTTATAGTGTATGAAATTAAATTTTCATCCATTGTTTGGATAGAAAAATTTCCAGCATTCGGATTCGGATAAACCTTAATTTTCGATTGGTTCAATGACAGCAAACCCGTTCCTATTGTTGCTTTTCCTGACAAGTTAACAACTAAATCGCCTGCATTGCTTTTTATTGTCAGCTCGCTTTCATAGTCTCCAACCTCAGATGGATTAAAATAAACCAGCACTTCTTTACTTTTTAGGCCTTCAATTCTTAAAGTTTCCATTCCTACCATTGTAAATGCAGGATTATTAAATTCAAATGCATTTATTTCTAATGGCAAGTCGCCGAGGTTTGAAACAATTAATGTCTTTGGTAAATAAAATGCTTCGTCTAAAGGTAATTCGCCAAAATTTAATTTATTGAGATTTGTAGATATAACTGGACCAATATTTACACAAAAATTCGAGATTTCCTCAAAAGAATTACAAGAAGGATCATTGTCTTCTATTTTTACATAATCAAAATAACTTATAAGATTAATCACAGCACAACAAAATTGCAATTCTGGATTACCTAGAATTCGGAGATCAAGTTGAGTTTGATCATTACCTTGGATTTCTATATTTTCTAGTCCATTTAAACTCATAAGGTTAGAATTACCAGAAATTGTAAATCTTAAGAAATCTATATCAAAATCATCAACAGAAATACTAACCAAGTTATTCAATGCTTCAATATTTAAAAGATTGTTATTCTCTATTACAGAAAAACCTCCTGATATATTTGTTAAACTCGTTAGTCCATCAAAATTTAGTAAGTTTCCATTATTACTTATGTTTAATCCATAAACTTCAAGAATACCAATTTCACCTTCAATATTTTTCAGATTTTCCAAGCCTTTAAAATTAACAAGACTTTCATTATAAATAACTTGAAACGCACCTCCTATCTGATTAAGATTAGCTAAACCTTCAAAGTTTACAAGGGCTACATTGTCTTCAACAGTAAATGTATTTGACACAAAATCCAAATTTTCTAATCCTTCAAAATTTGTAAGTTTATTATTAGAAGACACACTAAATCCTCTTGGTGCTTCATAAAATACATTATGTTGACCAGTAATGCTTTTGAGATTTCCTAAACCTTTAAAACTAATTAAATTATTATTAGAATCAACATTAAATCCACCGCCAATACTAGTAAGATTATTTAAACCATTAAAATCAACAAAATTTTCATTGTCAACAACCTTTAGACTACCTCCTAAAATAGTAAGGTTTTCCAAACCAATAAAATTAACAATATTGCTACAAGCATCTAATAAAAATTCTCCACCAATACTATACACAAAATTAATTGGTTTTAGGAAAAGCCTTATTGCCCCAAAATAGTAAA
>JAHDGP010000229.1 GCA_020627525.1 Bacteroidota bacterium | reverse complement strand
GAAATGCTTTCTTTACTAAAAAAAACAATTTTTTTTTAACATTAAGTTAAAAAATGTTGATTATGAAAGAGCAATCGCCAAATAATCCCACACCTGAATTTATAAAAACTGATGGAGGAAAAACGCAATCTAATGCCATAGAAGTGCCGTCAATAAGTTTACCAACTGGTGGAGGAGCAATAAAGGGTATTGATGAAAAGTTTTCTGTTAATGCGATAAATGGAACTTCTTCCTTTTCAATACCTCTTCCGATTTCGTCTTCAAGAGGAGCGTCACCTGCTTTAAATGTTTCGTATAGTTCAGGATCTGGAAATGGTCTTTTTGGTTTGGGGTGGAGTTTGAACTTAAGCTCAATTAAGCGAAAAACAGACAACGGACTGCCTCAATATTTTGACGATTTTGATTCGGATACTTTCTTATTTTCAGAAGCAGAAGATTTGGTTCCAGAGTTTCAAAAAGACCAAGACGGCATATTTGAATTAGACTCGGATAATGAATACATTTTCAAAGAAAGAGATTCAGCAGATGGATTGTTTACTATTAGAAATTATATTCCAAGAATAGAAGGGTTATTTACTCGAATAGAACGTTGGACAGAAAAAATAAGCGGTAGGATAAAGTGGAGAGTAATAACGAAAGGAAATAGAACAACACTTTTTGGTTGGACAGATAATTCTATTGTTTCAAATCCTGAAGATCCAACAAAAATATTTGAATGGTTACCAGAATTTGATTTTGATGATAAAGGAAATTGTACACATTACATTTACAAAAAAGAAGATGCCATTGGTTTCGATGACTCTTTGCTACACAATCGAAACAGATTCAAAAATGGAGATATAACTTACACCAATACTTACATTGATAAAATATTTTACGGAAATATAACACCTTACAACCAATTTGGAGATGCCTTTCCCGAAGAATCTAATTACATGTTTCAAACAGTATTTGATTATGGAAGCTTAGCAGAAAATGATCCACTGGAACAACTAAATACATGGGATTTTAGAATAGACGCTTTTTCAAACTACAAGGCAGGTTTTGAAATCCGAACCACCCGATTGTGTAAGCGAATATTGCTATTTCATGTGTTCGAAGAATTGGCATTGGAACCTGATAATTCAGATAAAAAAACCTTAGTAAAAGCTCTAAATTTTGAATATGATACAACTGTTGAAGAAGATTTTACATTCTTAAAATCAATCACCTCATTGGGCTATATTAAACAGGATGATGGAAATTATTCATCGAAAAGTCTTCCATCAATTGAGTTTGAATACCAAAAACATGATTGGAACAAAGAGGTGAAGACGATAAGTTCTGATAACATAATACATGCACCTGCCGGACTTGAAGAACTACAATACCAGTTCACAGACTTGTATAATGAAGGCTTGTCTGGAATCCTCACTGAACAAACAAAAGGTTGGTACTACAAACACAATTTGGGCGATGGTTCATTTGAGCAAGCAAAACGAGTAGCATCAAAACCATCTTTTGCAGGGCTTGGAAAATATTTTCAGTTAGCTGACTTAAATGCAGATGGGGGAAAACAACTGGTCAGTTACAATGCAGAGCCGAAAGGTTTTTTTGAACTCAATGACGATGATGAATGGCAAAGAATGAAGTCTTTTAAAACGTTTCCCACAATAGATCTAAATGATGCAAATACTAGATTGTTAGACATCACAGGAGATGGAAAAGCAGATATACTTATTTCTGAAGACAACGTTTTTACTTGGTATACTTCCAATGGGAAAAATGGTTATGCTCCTGCAAAGAAAACATTTAAACCATTTGACGAAGAAGAAGGTCCTTTTATGGTTTTTGCTGATGAAAAAGAAACCATCTATTTAGCTAATATGTCAGGCGATGGATTAACTGATATATTAAGAATTCGAAATGGTGAGGTTTGTTATTGGCCAAATATGGGATACGGAAAATTTGGAGCCAAAGTCGCTTTAGACAATGCTCCTATTTTTGATCATCCTGAAAACTTTAATCCTGCCTATTTACGCTTAGCAGATATTGATGGATCGGGCACTTCAGATATAATCTATCTTGGAAAAAATAAATTTTCTTGTTGGAAAAATTTAAGCGGAAACAGATTCAGTACAACACCATTTGAAATAGAACATTTTCCAGAAATAAATTCCCATTCAAAAATCACTGTAACAGATTTACTAGGAAATGGAGTTGCGTGTATTGTTTGGTCAAGCTCTTTGTTGAAAGATGTAAATGCTCCATTGAAATATATTGATTTGATGAATGGTAAGAAACCGCACATATTGGTTTCTTACAAAAACAATATGGGTAAAGAGGTGACACTTGAATACACCCCATCAACAAAATTTTACATTGAAGACAAACTTGCTGGAAAACCTTGGATAACTAAATTGCATTTTCCAATTCATTGCGTTTCAAAAACGATAATAGAAGATAAAATCACAGGTCATCAATTTGTTAGTGAATACAAGTATCACCACGGCTATTACGATCATCCTGAACGAGAGTTCAGAGGTTTTGGAATGGTGGAACAAATTGACACAGAAACTTTTGAACAATGGAAAAAAGGAGACGCTTCGAATGTTGTAGAACAACTATTGCATCAAGAACCAGTTGTAACTAGAAACTGGTTCCATACAGGAGCATTTTTACAAGAAGACAAAATATTAAACCAATTTGAGACAGACTATTGGTATAATGAAATAGAAAGACAGGGTTTTTCAATTACTCACCCTGAGATAGCTTTGCCAGATGCTCTAATAATTGCAGCTCCAAATATTGATCCATTGCTTATTGATAATCTTTCAGCAGAGGAGTGGCAACAAGCATCAAGAGCTTGCAAAGGAATAGCGTTGCGTTCAGAGATTTTTGCAAAAGATGCAGTAAAATTTGGAAATACAAATGAGGCACAAAAAAAGGAACTCACTCCTTATTCTGTATCTACTCACAATTGTATGATCGAACTTTTACAGCCCAAAGGAAAAAACAAACATGCTGTATTTGTAGTGAAAGAAAGTGAAGCCATAACTTATAGTTATGAACGCAATCCAGATGACCCAAGAATTGCTCATAATCTAAATATAAAAATAGATGAATATGGGAATATTTTAGAATCAGTATCAGTTGTCTATCCACGTTTAACAATAGATGCCTCTTTGCCATCTATTACCCAACAAGAACAAAATAAAACAATTGTCATATTTACCGAAAATCAATTTACAAATGACGTAATTGGTGAAGATGTAAATAGATTGCGTTTACCATCAGAAGTGAAAAGCTTTGAACTGAAAGGTGTGTCAAAAATAAACAATTATTACACACCCAATGATTTTGTAAACATTCTTTCAGACACACAATCAGATACAGCATTGTATCATGAAACTGAAAAACCATTAAATGCAGGCAAAGCACAAAAAAGACTGATTGAACACGTCCGAACGACTTATTATAAAAATGATTTGACAGGTGCTTTGCCGCTTCATCAATTAGAATCTTTAGCTATCCGATTTGAAGGTTTTCAGTTGGCATTTACACCAGAGTTGTTAGCTGATATTTATGGAGTAAAAGTAACAGCTGCTTTAATGTTGGAAGGTAGGTATACACACAGTGAAGGAGATGATAATTGGTGGGTGCGTTCAGGAACGACTCAATTTATAACAGGATTAGAAAGTGAAGTTGATGCGCAAGGTCGTTTTTATTCTCCAATTTCTTATACCGATCCTTATGGTGCAGTTACAAAAGTAAAATATTATAGCAATTATTTTTTATTTACTGAAGAGACAGAAGATGCAATTGGGAACAAAGCCAATGTCGAAACATTTAATTTCAGAACGCTCTCCCCACAAAGAATGAAAGACGCAAATGAAAACTTATCAGAAGCAATTTCGGATGAATTGGGTTTGGTAAAAGCGAGTGCTGTATTTGGAAAAGGAAACGAGGCGGACGATTTAATTGGATTAAATGAAATTACATCAATTGCAGAACAAAATGACATAGACACATTTTTTTCAACGACTCTTTCTTCAGATTTAGAAATTCAAGGGAAGAATTTATTACAACATGCAACATCTCGATTTGTCTATGATTTTGAAGTATATAAAAATACAGGCAAACCCAATGTGGTAGCTTCTATATTGCGTGAAGAACATTTTCAAAACAACAATGATTCAGCAATTCAACTGACCTTTGAGTACTCAAATGGATCTGGAGCAGTTGTAATGCAAAAATTTCAGGCAGAACCTGGCATTGCAAAACAACTAGTACTTAATCCAGATGATACCTACAATCTTATCGAATCAGATACTTCATCATTATCACCAATTCAACTGAGATGGATAGGAAATGGGAGAACCATAACAAACAATAAAGGGAATGCTGTAATGCAATATGAACCCTATTTTTCAGTAAGCCATGAATATGAGGATGCAAAAGAATTAGTGGAAACAGGCGTAACGCCAATTATGTATTACGATGCAATGAATCGGTTAGTCAAAACAGAATTACCAGATACAACTTTTTCAAAAATAGAGTTTGATTCTTGGAAGCAAATAGTATATGATGCCAATGATACTGTTTTAGATTCCGATTGGTACATCAATCGAACCAACCGATTGATTGATGCAGAGCTAATTGCAGAGGGAAAAGACCCTAGTAGGGAAAAAGTAGCTGCGGATAAAGCGGCCAAACATGCCAATACTCCATTGGCTTTTCACCTGGACACTTTAGGGCGAGCCATACTCTCAATTGAACACAATAAAAACATTGATACAAATGCTGATGAATTTTATCGAACCAAAATAAACTTAGATGTAGAAAGCAATTTGCGCTATGTACTAGATGCTCGTGAATTACCTGAAAATTCAAACTTAGGCAATAAAGTTGTAGAATTTAAATATGATATGCTTGGAAATATGTCATATCAAAACAGTATGGATGGTGGGCAGAGATGGCCAATCAGTGATATAGTTGGAAAACCCTTACGCACTTGGGATGAACGCAATCACGAATTTCAATATTTCTATGACGTTCTTCACAGACCTACAATAGCTAAAATAGTCGGAGGAGACACTGACCCTTTAGATCATATTTTTGATCGAGTATTTTATGGAGAATCAGCAATAAACCCCGAAACTAAAAACTTAAGAGGCAAAATTGTTGAGCATTACGATACAGGAGGAGTTTTGCTAATGCCTGAATACAACTTTGGAGGAGAACCAATATCCATCACAAGAAAATTATTTAAAAATTACAAGGCAGTTGCAAACTGGGTAGATGCAAATTTAGTTTCCGATTTAGAAAATGATGAATTTGTTATCTCATCCGAATCAGATGCTTTTGGAAGAGTGGTTAAACAAACGGCACCAGACGGAAGTGAAATTCTTAATACTTACAATAGGACAGGGTTGCTAAATGGTTCATCTGTAATTCACAGCGATCCTTCGATAACAAATATTTACATAAAACAAATTGGTTACAATGAAAAAGGAATGCGAAACAAAATTATTTATGGTAATGATGTAAGTATAAACTTTTATTATGATAAAGAAACTTTTAGGCTAAAACGCTTGGAAAGTAAAAGAAACAATAACGATCCTTTACAAGACTGGAACTATACTTTTGATCCAATGGGTAACATAACCCATGTTGAAGACAAAAATATTCCAGTGGCATTTTTTAACAATCAAAAGACTACTGGAGTTTCTGAGTATTCTTATGACGCCTTATATCATTTAATGACAGCTACAGGAAGAGAGAATAATGCCGCACTGAATTTTAATAATAATGACAATTGGAATGATGTCCCCTTCATACATGAACTAAATGCCAATGACCCAATGGCAATTAGAAACTATACACGGCATTATAAATATGATGAAGTAGGAAACATTACTGAAATGCAACACATAGCTGCGGGTAACAACTGGACGAGAATCTTTGATTATGAGAAAATAAACAACCGTTTAAAATCGACACAGGTAGGCGCTGAAGTTTATCAATATGCCTACAACAACCAACATGGTTTTTTAACAGAGATGCCTCACCTAGAAGAAATGAACTGGAATTTTAAAGAAGAAATGCTAAGCAGCATAAAGCAAAAAGTAAACCCTGGGAATGGTATTGCTGAAACAACTTATTATCAATATGATGGTCAAGGTAAGCGGATTAGAAAAATATCTGAAAATTTTGCCGCCAATGGCTCAAGTCCTACAAAAAAAGAAGAGCGCATTTATATCTCAGGATTTGAGACTTACAAAACTTACAACAACAATACAGTCGATTTTGAACGTGAGTCTATAAGCCTAATTGATGGCGAACACCGTTTTGCTATGATTGAAACGGTTAAGGTAAATACAAAGCCCAACCCTTTGCCAAGTGACATGGTTGGAGCAAGGTTAATCCGTTATCAATTGCACAACCACTTTGGTTCTTCCGCTTTAGAATTAGATGATGCCGCGCAAGTAATCAGTTATGAAGAATATCACCCATTTGGTACAACTGCATATCAGGCAAATAGTGCAGCTATAAAAGCTGCCGCAAAACGATACCGATATACTGGAATGGAAAGGGACAGTGAAACAGGCTTGGAATACCACAGTGCGAGGTACTATATTCCCTGGTTAGGGAGATGGTTAAGCGTTGATCCCATTGGTATAAAAGGAGGCATCAATGATTATGTGTATTGTATAAACAATCCAATCAATAGAACAGATACTTCTGGAAAAGAATGGTGTTGGAATGTGTTTGCAGATGATTGCAGCCTTGACACCGAAAGGATTATGGGAGGCGTAAAAGTAGTGGGAGGTGTTTTAGAAACGGTAGGAGGTGTTGGTGCAGCAATTGTAACAGCACCAGCATGTGTTTCTGTTGTTGGCTGCGCAGCACCTGTAGCTTCAGGAGCTGTTGCCGTACACGGCATAGATACAATTATATCTGGTGCCAGAACAGTATGGGAGGGAGAGGCAGTTGATTCATTTACATCAGAAGGGTTGCAGTGGGCAGGTATGAGTAGAAATGCCGCAAACTTAACCGATGCTGGAATAGGCGTCGTAGGATCTTTAGGTACAAGCGTTGTGACAAGGGCACCAGCCGCAGGTGCTGCTGCAATTGACGTTGCTACCCCTTCAGTTACAGTATCTCATGCGACAGGAGTACCTACCGCATTAGGCGTTGCAAATCCAGTTGCCTCTGGAATAGGTCATACTAGGGTAGGGGTGACGTTGGGAGATGGATCAGCTACTGTTTGGTCCCACCTTACAGTACCAGGAGCAGACAGGGTAATGATGTCAGGTGGAGCATTGGTAGAAAGTGGAGAAGCTGTAATTGCAACAGGAACCGCTATAGCACCAAAGTTTTCTTCTCTTGCCACAGTGCCCGTTACAGCCTCCGAAGCGCAAGCAGCTATGAGTGTTGTTAG
>JAHDGP010000228.1:4237-7463 GCA_020627525.1 Bacteroidota bacterium | reverse complement strand
GTATAAGAAAAATATTATTTGTCACAGTAAATCGTAAAAAGATGAATTTTGAATATTTGATTACTTTTGTTTACATACTTAATACTTAATTACTGTTGGTCCGAGTACTTATTGTACTAAATTTTCTCTAACCCCACCTGCTGCAAACAATGCACGCATTCTGTCTTTTTGACCTTGAGAGAACATATTCATACAAGCATCATCTGTGTAATCCATGTAGTTCATTGTCATATCATTTGATCTACAGTTAACAGTTGGGTAAGAAGGACAACCATAATTTGGTCCATCAGAACTAGGTGTATCTGATACAAAATCATCTTGTTTACATCTTCCATCACCCCAAATATGACGTAAGTTTAACCAGTGTCCAACTTCGTGAGTTGCTGTTCTACCTTTATCAAATGGAGCAGCAACATAACCAGTTGTTCCAAAGTACTGAGGAGAAATAACCACACCATCAGTTGAAGCGCTTCCCCCTGGGAATTGAGCATAACCCAAAATTCCACCACCAATGTTACAAACCCAAATAGTCAAATGATCAGCCACTGGTGGATAAGCAGATTTAACAGCATCGGTGGTACCCCAAGAAGTTCTTGAATTGGCATGTCTGTCTACCTGCGCCAATGTAAATGTAATATCAATGTCTGCAGCTAAACCTTGAAATTCTGATGGAATATCACCATAATTGGTATCATTGAAATCATTGTTCAATACAGAGATTTGAGAATTAATCTGGCTATCACTGATATTTTCATTTGAGTTGCTGTAAACTACGTGTACATGTACTGGAATGTTAACTGTTCCTTGATAACCAGTGTCACCTCCACCAGTGCCACCATCAGAACCACCATTGTTTCCACCGCCGCCATTACCTTTTCCAGGTTTTGCCGCATAAGTAGCCATCAAAGCACGTGTATGTTGCTCAACATTATACATTTTGTCACGCAACTCAGGATTCTCATTCAGTTGTCTGTTCAATACATGCATTGTATGACACTGTCTAGAATGTCCCATTTGAGTTTTTGCACTAACAGCTTCTTCTTCAGTTACCAAGTAAAAATCCGACATATCAATGTCTTGTGATAATGCAGAGCTCTCCTGATTTAAAGAAACAACAGGATCGTTTGCACAAGACATCACAAACATAGCTGAAATAGCTAATAGTAAAAAAGAGATTTTTCTCATTTTAAAAAATTTAGTTGTTAAAAAATATTATTTAAATAGATGGAGCTAACAATACTCCATTAATATCCTAGATAAATATGATTATTGTTTATATAATAAATCACATATTCTTTGTAGTTGACCTACAATGTGCTTATTCAGGATGTTTTAATTGGTTCTTATCTTAAATTTAAATAAAAAAAAGTGTTAAATTGAATGAAAGTCAATATTTCATTAATATAATTGATTGAATTTGTAAATAATAACAGAATAATTGTCAATTTAATAATGAAAGTCATGTAATATACAATTACTTTAAATTTAAAAGATAAAAATATGAGGAATGATGTATATGCAAAAGTTCAAACGAGGCTATTACTGGTCTTAGAAGTTAGGAATACATAACTATGAATTGGGTTAATGATTCATAAAAAATGAACATATTTATTTAGAATATCGGTTCAAAATATACTATATGTTACCTTTGCACAGTTTTTTGATTGTCAGGTGTTAAATTCAGTGATGAAAAATTGATTTATATTTGACAAACAGTTTAAAAATAACACAATATACATTATGGGTGGTTTAATAATGGCAGCACAGTTGATAGCTGGATTGTCTTTGTTGGTTTTAGTACACGAATTTGGTCATTTTGCAGCAGCCAGAATGTTTGGCATGCGTTGCGATAAATTCTTTATATTTTTCGATGCTTGGGGCAAAAAATTGTGGAGTAAAAAAATTGGAGAGACAGAATATGGTATAGGATGGCTTCCTTTGGGCGGATATGTTAAGATTGCTGGAATGATTGATGAGTCGTTGGATAAAGAGGCGATGAAAGAAGAACCGCAACCCTGGGAATTTAGATCAAAACCCGCTTGGCAACGCTTTATTGTAATGATTGGTGGTATTGTCATGAACCTTATCACAGGGGTTATTATTTTTTCTGGGTACATTTTGACTTATGAGAAAGATTACATTCCTTCGGATGCGGTAGAAGCAGTATATGCTTTTCCAGCTGCTGAAGAATTTGGCTTTCAGACAGGTGATAAAATTTTGGCAATAAATGGAGATATGCCAAAGCGTTTCAATGATGTTGTAGGCTATCAGATGATGTTTGGTGCTGATGTAGAAGTAGACCGAAACGGCGATCGTCAAATTATTTCTTTACCTGATGATTTGTTCAATACATTTAAAGGTCAAGGTGGACGTTTTTTACAACCAATCAACCATGAAGTAAAAGTAATTATGGTGGCTGATAGTTCTGGTGCCAAAGATGCTGGATTACAAGAAGGAGATGTTTTTAGAAAAATAAATGGTAAGACTGTTCAAAATTATGGAGTGCTTCATGATGAATTGAAAGCCAATAATAATAACACGGTTGCATTAGAAGTAGAAAGAAATGGGAGTATTGAAAAATTAAATGCAAAAGTGAGCGACGAAGGTCGATTGGGATTTGTACCAAAATTTGACAGTAAAGCCAGTAATAAAGTCAAGACTTATAGCTTTTTTGACAGCGTTGTTTTTGGAGCCAAAGAAGGCTGGGATGCAATTTATTACAATGCCATTGGTATGGGTAAAATGTTTACTGGCAAAATCAACCCAGTAGAATCATTACAGAGCCCAATAGGCATTGCAAGAAAAATTTATGGACCTGTTTGGGAGTGGGATCGTTTCTGGAAAATCACAGGACTATTATCCTTCATTTTGGCATTTATGAACATTTTACCGATTCCAGCACTCGACGGAGGGCATATGCTTTTCTTAACATACGAAATGATTACTAGGAAACAACTAAGCGATAACTTTTTGGAGAAAGCGCAGATGGTCGGAATGCTTATTCTGATCCCTCTTATGGTATTCATTCTCGGTAAAGACATTTGGGAGATAATCAGAGATTTCTTTGCATAGTCTAAGACGTCCCTTCGACTGCGCTCAGTGACATTGACGTTTTTTCGTTCTTTTGAACAGAACATAAGAATGTTTTTTTGTATGCTCATTGCTTTCAGGCAGTGGAAATGTTCCTTGGACTGCGCTGAGTGACATTGACGTTTTTTCGTTCTTT
>JAHDGP010000228.1:0-4137 GCA_020627525.1 Bacteroidota bacterium | reverse complement strand
GTGGAAATGTTCCTTGGACTGCGCTGAGTGACATTGACGTTTTTTCGTTCTTTGAAGGGTTAATAGTGGACTATTTCTTTGAATGCACTTAGTATCTGGCGCAGCCAGAAACCACATTGCGCACAGCAAAAATGTCCCAATTCAACGAAGAACAAAGCCTAATTGTCATTGAACGAAACATAAGAAAATGATTTTTGAATGCGCTTAGAATTTGGCGCAGCCAACAACATTGAGCGCAGCAAAAATGTCCCCACTCGACGAAGGACAAAACAAAGTTGTCATTGAGCGGAGTCGAAATGACGCTCGGACCAAACCCTAAAAGAAACTAGGACCTTCTTTTTTGTCTTCAGGCTTTTTAGCATTTGCAGCTTTAGGCGATTTTGCTTTGCTACCTTTTCTCTTAAAATGATAGGAGACTTGACCGTCATAAGTTAAGTCAATGTTGCTTACGATCTCTTCTACTTCCTCTTCGATTTCCTCATCGTCTCCAAAAAGGAAGTTTTCATATTTTGCCATTTGGATAAAACGATCCACAAATATACTAGTGATTAGCCACAGCATAATTACTGCTGAAATAATGGCTAGTGCAAAGTATATTTTTAAATAAATATTCAAATTATGGATGCTTGGCTTTAAGAAATATAAATTTCATCAAAAAATGTTTGATAATTGTACTACTAAAAATACAACTTTTATACCAAATTGATTCAATAGAATTGCATAAAGATGGAGAATTGGAAGAAGTTTTTTTCAAATAGGGATACCTATCAAAATAATTAGATTACTCAACAAATTATCACGCTCCGTCGTATTCCACAAAGTTTCTGGGTGTTTCATATAAGCGTACTGTTAGTTCTAAATGTGAATCAATTTTTGACCTCAAAATGTTCCAGATAACAACAGCAATATTTTCGGCAGTTGGATTTAAATTTTTAAATTCTTCTACATCAATATTGAGGTTTTTGTGATCAAAACGTTCTAAAACATGTTCATTGATAATATCTTTCAATACTTTCAAATCAATAACAAATCCAGTAACAGGATTAATTTCACCATACACTTTAACAATTAATTCATAATTGTGCCCGTGGTAGGATGGGTTATTACATTTTCCAAAAATCTCTTTGTTTTTTTCAGGGGTCCATTCAGGATTGTGCAATCTATGTGCTGCATTGAAATGCGTTTGTCTAAATACGGATACTTTCATTCTTGCTTGTCGTTTAATTCTTCACCTATATTTAACCAAAATATAATTGATTTGTTGCTAATGACAGTCTCTTTTACATCTTAATGCGAGGTTGTATAACTATTTTGTATTTTTATGCCAGACTTAAAACTTTGATTTGATTAAATCCAAATATATTTAACCACACAACTAGACATTTTGGAAAAACAATTAACATATAAAAAAAATTATCTATTAGCTCCATAAGAGCTCAACTTTTGTAGAAGCTGCAGCCATTAAGATTTAAGCTCCAGTGGAGCAATACCTTTAATCTACAGCAGGGCTTTAGACAAAGCTGTCAACCCTACAAAAGTAAATTTGGATATATTGTTTGCTTGTCACTGATTTTTAAAAATGGTTAGTTGGTTTTTTGTGAAAATTATTTGTGTATTATTAAACTTTGATTATTCATTAAAATATTTAACAGAAGAATGTTATTTCAGGATATACCAGGTAGAAACATCATCAAAAAACAACTGATAAATGGTGTTGTGAATGATAAAACTCCACATGCTATGCTTTTTTCTGGGCAAGCCGGTGCAGGCTTATTACCTTTAGCCTTGGCATTTGCACAGTATGTTAACTGTTTGGAGCCTGCCGAAACAGATTCTTGTGGTAAATGTAAATCTTGCGTAAAAGCACAAAAATTCATTCATCCAGATATTCATTATACTTTTCCAATAGTTGGAGCGAATGTTATTTCAAGGGATCACTATACAGAATGGAGAGAAGCATTATTGCAAAATCCCTTTTTAACAGAATATGAATGGCTTCAATATTTGGCAGCAGAAAATAAACAGGGAAACATTACAGCCAAAGAAT
Source organism: Bacteroidota bacterium (assembly GCA_020627525.1). GTDB lineage: Bacteria > Bacteroidota > Bacteroidia > Chitinophagales > UBA2359 > JAHDGP01. The sequence continues at coordinate 2,090 of JAHDGP010000228.1, read as the reverse complement.
GTTCAGAAATTGTTAAAAAAACGAGTCTAAAGCCTTTTGAAGGGAAGTTTAAGGTGTTCATTATTTGGCAAGCAGAACGATTGAAAAAAGAAGGGAATCGATTGTTAAAAACGATTGAAGAGCCTCCAGGAAACACCATTATTTTGATGTTGACTGAAAATCAGCAGCAAATTTTACCAACAATTATTTCAAGAACACAGGTATACAAAATAGGGCGATTTTCTGACAACGATTTGCGTAACTGGCTGTCAACCAAGGATTTTAATTCTGAAGATATAGAAAAAGCAGTAGTGCTTGCAAATGGAAATATCAACGATGCTTTGCGTTTAATGGAAGGAGAAGTGAACGATAATGAAGAAATTTTTGAGAAGTGGATGACGGTTTGTTTCAAACAAAATGTTTTACAAATCAATGATTGGGTAAACGACACAGCTTTGCAATCGAGAGAGGCGCAAAAGAACTTTATTAAGTATGCTTTGCACTTTTTTCAGCAGTCTATGTTGATGGTTTTGGCTGAAAATGACAAACCTAGACTAAATGAAAATGAAAAATCGTTATGTATACAGTTGTTTTCTAACGCTTCATTTGATAAATTTGAGAAGCTGAACACTTTATTTAACAAAGCTTATTTTTATGCAGAGCGAAATGCGCATAGAAAATTGTTATTTTTTAATCTATCCGTTCAATTGATGAGGTTGCTGCGTTAAGCAAAAATCGGTTGATCGGTCATATATATAGTACTATGGGATGTGGAACATGCAGTGTAGGAAAAAAGAATGGAGAACCAGCAGGTTGTAAAAGCAATGGCAGTTGTGCCACTGGCGGTTGCAATAGGCTCAATACATACGATTGGCTTACAGATTTAAGCTCTTTTGGAGAACAAGATAGTTTTAAAATTGTGGAGGTCAGTTTTAAAAATGGAAGTCGTAAGGGTTTTTTTAGGAATAATTTGAATGCTATTGTAGTAACTGGTGAAACTGTGGTTGTTGAATCAAATTTTGGCAGTGATGTTGGAACAATCAGTCTCAGTGGTGAGCTGGTACGGCTTCAAATGCGCAAAAAGCGAATCAAAGAGGATTCTGATAAAATATTTAATCTTTTGAGAATTGCTCGCCCTGAAGATGTGGATAGAGCAAATTTGTACAGAGAGCAAGAGCACGATATTATGGTACGTTCAAGGGTAATTGCGAGAGACTTGAACCTCAACATGAAGATCGGAGATATAGAATATCAGGCGGATGGTAGAAAAATAATATTTTACTATACTTCAAATGAAAGAGTAGATTTTAGGGAACTTATAAAGGTTTATGCAAGAGAGTTTAAATCTAGAATTGAAATGTGTCAAATAGGACCGAGGCACGAAGCAGGGAAAATTGGCGGAATTGGTTCTTGCGGTCGTGAATTGTGCTGCTCGACCTGGCTTACAAAATTTAAAACCGTCAGAACTTCTATTGCGAGATACCAGCATTTATCTATTAATCAATCAAAATTGTCAGGACAATGCGGAAGACTTAAGTGTTGTCTAAATTATGAGTTAGATGTCTATTTGGATGCTTTAAAGGATTTTCCAGAAAGAGTAGAAACATTGAAGGCTAAGACAGGAGTTGCGAGGCAGGTAAAAGTGGATATTTTTAAGCGTAAAATGTGGTACGCTTTGCCCAACAGTCCACTGGTAGAAATGTCAGTTGATCGCGTAAAAGAAGTCAAGGCGATGAATGATAAAGGTAAGTTTCCTGAAACTTTGGTCGACAAACATAAAGTTGTTCTTGAAAAATTAATAAAGGACAAAAATGAAGACCCTACTTACGATTCTGTTGAACAAATTGATTTACCTGATTTAAAAAGACGTAAAAAACGTAAAAAAAGAAGGTCAGGAAATTCTTCTAGGAATACTCAAAACAAAGCTCAAGGAGATAATAGAAATACTAATTCGAGATCTAAATCTGGAAGTAAAAGCAATAATAATAATAATAATAATAACCGAAGCAGTAATAATTCGAAAAATCAGTCTAATAAACCTAAGCAAACCAATCAAAAGAAAACGAATAATAAGAGCAATGCTCAAAAAACGACTACTCAAAATAAATCAA
>JAHDGP010000227.1 GCA_020627525.1 Bacteroidota bacterium | reverse complement strand
GTTGGATATTTGCGTAACCACTCCATCAAATTCTCTATCAATGTAGGCATCTATCTCAACTGTCGATTTATCGCCTTCTTTTACTTTTACGATGTCATTTTCACTCACATCCACACGCAATTCCATTTTATCAAAATTAGAAATACGCATCAATTCGGTACCTGCAAATTGTGCTGTACCGACAACGCGTTCCCCTTTTTCAACATTTAAACTAGAAACAACCCCGTCCATTGGAGCATAAATATTTGTTTTTTTCAAACTCTTTCTAGCTTCTTTTAATGATGCTTCAGCACTTTTTACATTGAAGTTTGCGCCTCCTAAAATCTCTTCCTGGGCTTTAATTTCTGCTTCCATAGATTTCACAGATGATTCTGACTCTTCCAAAGCAGACAGAGCTAATAAATCTTCATTGTAAAGAGAGCGATTTCTATCCAAAACTCTTTGAGCCTGACTCAACTGCTCTTTTAACTGAATGATTCGAGCTTTAAAGTTGGCTGTATTGGATTTAGCAGAGTTAACCGAAGCTTCTGCTCTTTCCACCTGTGTAGTGTATAAATCAGGTTCAATTTGAGCCAAAAACTGTCCTTTGGTTACAGAATCGCCTTCAACGACAGATAGTTTAATTATTTCACCTGATACATCGGAAGCGACTTTTACTTCTACCTCTGGGTAAATTTTTCCAGAAGCAGAAACAGATTCAGTAATCGTTCTTTGTTTTACTTCTTCCACGGCTACTTTTGTCAAAGCTTTTTTGCCAACCCACCCCATTCGCTTAGCCACAAAAAGTCCTGCTAGTAGAAGAATCGTTATGATTACTAGTGCTATTATTAAGCCCTTACCTGAACCTTTTTTCTTTCTTTTCGACATAATTATTTATTCTGTCTCTTTCTTTTTAAAAATCCAGACTTTTTCTGTAGAATCCATTGCTTGAAAAATCATTGCTTTTTCTTCTATGTGCAAGATTTTAAATTGCTCTTTAGAATCAATCACTTTATCTGGTTCGACTGTATTAAAATACCCTTTTGTTTTGGTAAAATGACAGTTCAGCATTTCATTTTCAGCATCCACTTTATAAGTTCCGATTCTTGAGTGTCCAAAGCCACAGGTTGGTGGGAGCTTGAAAAAAATCTGTTTATCTTCTCCAAATTCTAATGAGAAAAAGCCTCCACGGCGAGGACGCATATTTACTATTTCACCAGCTTCGTTTTTCTCTGCTTCAAACCAAACTCCATTTAAATATTCTTCAATCAAACTATTTTGTTTTTGTTCACTGACCGTCTCGGAAGGTGATTTTGTTTCAGTGGCAGCCACCTTTTCAGCTTCTTGACAGTTAGATATCATCGTTAAAAATAGGCATAATACCAAACTTAATATTTTCATAACTTCTTATTTTAGGAATGGTCAAAGAATAACTTCCCGATTTAAGCTGGTGCGCCAGTCCGATTCGATATTTTTCGATACCCTGCATCAAAAATTCTTTCCGTAGCACTGCTATGCATGCGTCTTTTTGATTTGTGTATCAAAAAATCTCTTTGCTAAAATAGGTAATTTATTTTTTAACCATTCTTTATTGAAATTTCTATTTAAAATTCAGTGGTTTTCCTTCATAGAAATCAAGTATTTTTAATCTAAAGACATATTCATACTTGGCAGAGTTTAAGTTGAGTTTTGCTACTGCCAGATTATTTCTAGCTGTAGCATATTCCAATGCCGTTGCTAAACCAAGATCGTATCTTTTTTCAATATTTGCCAATGCCTGTTCCAAAGATTCTAAGTTTTTTTGATTTGTTTCATAGGCTTTTGCTGCTGCTCTAGCTACTTGATAAGCTCTTTGAATGGTCTGATAAAGTGTATTTTGAGTAATTTTTTTGCCAATTTCGGCATTTTTCATAGCTATTTCACTTCTTTTAATGCCATTTTTAATTTGAAATCTGTTAAATATTGGTACAGAAACGTTTATTCCAAGATTATAGCTGAAGTTTTCGTTCATTTGTGTACCAAAAGGAGTAACGGCTGATTTTTCTGGAATTGGAGTAGGACGATATACAACCAAATCATTATCTAAATTGGGACTTGCTCCTGTTTGTGCCAATGCAATTGGATTATTTTCAAAATCTGGATTATCCGAAAAAACAGGTAATTTTATGCCAGCAAAATTACTAGAAGCTCCTCCACTTAATGAGACAGTAGGATATTGTCTACCTTTGGCTATTTCGATATCTGTTTCAGCAATTTCTTTTTGCAAATCAGCTGATTGCATTTCAGGCAAATTTTTGATTGCTTGCGTATATATTTTTTCGACATTGTATTTTGCTAAATCATCGAAAGAAGGTATGTCCATTTCGGGTACTGCAACCTCTATTTCACCATCATAATATTCAAGAATTTGCATAAGATTCAGCTTGGCAAAACTGACTGCATTTTCGGCATTGACAATTCCCAATTGTTCGTTTGCTATTTGAGATTCTATATTTAAAATATCTCCTTTAGGCAACACCCCTGCTTTTATAAGTTTTTCTGTGCGGCTTTTTTGTTGCTGAGTAATGGTCAATTGCTCATTCAACACATTCAATTGGTCTTTTGCATTTAGTATTTCTAAATAGGCTGAAACAATATCTAAACCCAAATTATTTTCTTGAATACGCTCTTGAACTTTAGCATCTCTCAAAGCTAATTCGCTCCTTTTGATATTATTTTTAAGCGTAAATCCTCTGAAAACATCTACACCAGCATCCAGTCCGAAAAAAGTTGTCGGTAAAGTTTGCGAACGAAATTCGTTTGTAGTAGGGTCGATTGATCTACCAAAATTAAAACGCTCAGCGAAAACACCATTTAAAAATGGAAGACGGTTGGCTTTACTCTGATCCAAATCCAATTCAGAAAATTCTGTACTGATTTGGGTTTGTTTTAGCTGAATATTGTTTTCTTTTGCATAAGCAAAACATTTTTCAAGTGTCCATAAATCAGACTGCGCAAAACCAATTTGACAAGTGATTAGAATAATACAGTTTAGTAGTAATAATTTTTTCATTGTTTTCAGTATAATTAAACTAGTACAAACCAAAGTATGTTAAGTACTATAAAATTGAATATATTCTACAAAATACGAGCTAATTTAGAATACATTGAACAAAGTAAATATCTAAAGAATTATATTTCACAATAGATTAACAAAAAAAAAGTAACATAAATTCAGAACCTTTTTAAATTTATTACAAAAACTATGCTTAATGATCAGAAGATAGATGAATATTTTATGCAGCAGGCTCTTCAGCAGGCTAAGATAGCAGAAGAAAATGGAGAAGTACCCGTTGGAGCTATAGTTGTTTGTAAAAAAACGATTATAGCTAAGGCACACAATCAAACAGAACAGTTAAATGATGTAACTGCTCATGCAGAAATGATAGCGATTACGTCAGCAACCAATTATTTGAATAGCAAATATTTAAATGAATGTACAATTTATGTAACACTTGAACCGTGTTTAATGTGTGCATCTGCAATGATGTGGGCACAATTGGGGAAAGTTGTATATGGAGCAACTGACTTAAAAAAGGGTTTTAACAATTACGATATACAAGTATTACACAAAAATACTGTTTGTGAGCATGGATTACTGGAATCAGAATGCGGACATTTATTAACTAATTTTTTTAGAAAAAAACGTAAATGAAAAATCTTATACTCATTTTACTATTTGTTTGCTTAGGTAGCCAGGCTCAACCAGATTGGGGTTGTGCGGATGATGTTTCGTCTAACCCTAGTAGCCATTTGATTTTTATTCCAGATACTGTAAAATTTAGTACAGGCTGTCTTAATGTGGGGGATTATGTTGGTCTTTTTTATTTGGACAATGGTGTAGAAAAATGCATTGGATTTGATATTTGGCAAGGGACTGACATGGGCATTACTGTTTTTGGTGATGATCCTTTGACCGATGAAAAAGAAGGTTTTGACAGTGGCGAATTGATTAATATTAGGGTCTGGAATCATTTAGTGGCTGAATCTTATCAAGCTAGTTCAATTTATACCGACCCTGCCAATTATTTCGCGGTTGATGCTGTTGGTTTTTTCTCTGATGGTTCTATCAGTCTTATTGATGAAATTGCTATTCAATTGGGAAATAAAAAAAATGCTTTCTTTAATATTTTATTAGAAGGTCCTTATTTGTCAAATGGACTAATGGAAGAAAATAGCCTCAACCACCCAAATACACACCCTTATGGTTCCTTTCCTTATGATCACAATGGAAATGAAATGGTGCAAAATTTTCCAAATAATGTCATTGATTGGATAATGGTAGAAGCTCGATCTGGGGAAGCCCAAGCAACAGGAAGTCAAAAATCTACAACAGTTGAAGAAACTAAAGTGGGTTTATTGTTGTCAGATGGTCGAATTGTTTCTCCAACATTGGGCTCTAGTTTGGTATTTAACAACCTTTCTATAGGCACTGACTACCATTTTTGTATCCGCCACCGCAATCATTTGGATGTTATTTCAAGCAAAAAATTTGTTATGGGCTATCCGTTTTTAATTGATTTTACAAGAAATGCCAATACTGCTTTGGGCAATGCTCAATTGATTCAAACGGATGATGGATATTTTACTATGTATACTGGAGATTTCTCCCATGATGGTATTATTCAATCCACAGATTTTGATTTGTGGAAGTTAAATCCTGCTGCAAACAATGTTTATCAACCTGAAGATGCAAACTTGGATGGTGTTATTCAGATTTCTGATTATGATTCTTGGTTTCGCAATAAGGCAAAGCTTGGGATTATTGAGGTGAGGTATTGAGGAGGTGCTGGATTTAGGTGATCCCAAAACATTGACTGAGAGCCGCAAGTGTTGCGGCTGTTCTAGAGAAGCAAAAAAAAGCGAGGCGCAAATGCGCCTCGCTTTTTTTTATTTCTTGGCTTTTGTCTTGGCTTTTGGTTTTGCCTTAGCCTTTGTTGCTGTTTTCTTTGCAGCAGCTTTAGCCTTCGGTTTTGCTTTCGCTCTGCCTTTTGTCTTTGGGGCAGGAGCTGCTTCAACAAGTTTCATCACCTCTTCGTAGGTCATTTCGGCTGCGGTTTCCTTTCTTTCCTTAGGAATTTTGATATTCTGTTTTCCTAATTTGATGTATGGCCCCCATCTTCCGATGATGATTCTTAAATCTTCTTCGTGCTCTTCGAAAACTTTAATCAATTTTTTAGCATCAGATTCCCGCTTTGCTTTTATCAGCTCGATTGCTTGATCTAATGTAATTGATAAAGGAGTGTATTCTGCATCTTTTGGAATGGAAGCAAACTTACCATCATGCATCACATAAGGACCAAATCTTCCTTCTGAGGATTTCACAACTTTCTCCTCAAATTCACCCAGTTCTTTGGGCAATTTGAACATTTCTAAGGCAGCCTCTAGCGTGACGTTCTGCAATGTGAATGGAGTACGTAATTTGGCGTAACGGGGCTTTTCCTCATCGTCAGGGCTTCCAATTTGAACCATCGGTCCAAACCTTCCCAAACGCGCGATGATTGGTTTTCCAGTTTTAGGGTCTTTGCCCAATGCTTTTTCACCAGTAACACGCTCCGCTTCATTCAATGCTTTTTCTACTTCTACTTTAAATGGTTTATAAAATGTGTCTATCATTTTATTCCATTCAATCATTCCTTTGGCGATCTTGTCAAAGTCCTCTTCAATTTTGGCAGTGAAAGAATAATTAAGGACATCTCCAAAATTTTCCACTAGAAAATCATTCACCAAAATTCCCATATCAGTAGGATAGATTCTTTTCCCTCCACCAGTTGTTTCTGTTTTTACTTCTTTGTTTACAGATCCAGCTTTCAAAGTGTACATATTGTAATCTCTCGGCTTACCATCACGATTTTCACTGATTACGTATTTTCTTTTTTGGATTGTTGCGATTGTTGGGGCGTAAGTTGATGGACGACCGATTCCCAACTCTTCTAATTTTTTCACCAAACTAGCTTCTGTATACCTTGGTAATGGACGTGTAAAACGCTCTGTCGCTGTCATGTAGTCCAATTGCAAGTCTTGACCTATTGTAAGCGGTGGAAGTATTTTACTATCGCCGTCTTTCTCAGCTTCTTTGTACACTTTTAAAAATCCATCAAAAACCAAAACCTCACCTTTAGCAATCAATTTCTCATCTCTTGTAGAAATATCAATTGTAGCGGTTGTTCTCTCCAATTTGGCGTCACTCATTTGTGAAGCAATGGCTCTTTGCCAAATCAATTTATACAATTTAGCTTCGTCGCCATCCATATCACCAGCATCGCTGTTTTCGAAATAAGAAGGACGAATGGCCTCGTGCGCCTCTTGAGCGTCTTTAGTTTTTGTTTTATATTTCTGAGTATTCAGATAATTTTCGCCGTAATTCTTCTTGATTACATTTGCGGCCGCTTCCAAAGCAGTATCAGACATATTTACCGAATCGGTACGCATATATGTGATCTTACCAGCTTCATATAATCGTTGTGCAGATCTCATCGTTCTTGAAACCGAAAAACCAAGTTTCACACTTGCTTCCTGTTGTAAGGTAGAAGTGATGAATGGCGCACGAGGTTTTCTCTTTGCAGGCTTTGTTTCTAAATTCGCAATATTGAAATTTGCCGCACCACAATCCTTCAAGAATTTTTCGGCATCGCCTTCTTGTTCAAATTTGTCAGCCAATTCGGCTTTCATCTGTACTTCATTACCATCTTTATCTTTTACAATAAAATAGGCTACCAGACGATAGTATGGAACAGGTTCGAAAGCAATAATTTCTTTCTCTCTTTCAACAATTATTCTTACCGCCACAGATTGAACACGACCAGCAGACAAAGCTTGGCTGTTGCTAATTTTCCTCCACAGCACTGGAGAAAGCTCGAAACCTACCAATCTGTCAAGGACTCTTCTTGCTTGTTGTGCATTAACCACATCGAGGTCGACAAAGCGTGGGTTCGAAACTGCCTTTTTTATCGCTTTACTCGTTATTTCATGGAAAACTATGCGTTTCGTAAGCTTTGGATCTAAACCTAATACTTCGCAAAGATGCCACGAAATTGCTTCACCTTCACGGTCCTCATCCGTCGCTAACCAGACTTCCTTTCCTTTTATTTCCTTAAGTAGTTCTTTTACAACTTTCTTTTTTTCATCAGAAACAATGTAGGAAGGTTCATATCCATTCTCTTTGTCAATTGCCTTATCACCTTTGGATAAGTCTCTTATATGTCCAAAGCAAGACTTTACTTTATAGTCATCCCCCAGAATTTTTTCAATCGTTTTTGCCTTTGCAGGCGACTCCACTATCAATAAATTACTTGCCATTCAAATCGTATTTTAGTGCAAATGTATAAATCATCTAAAATTTCTATACCTAAATAAAAAAAAATTTCATAAATAGTTTTCTAGAACGTCTCAAAGAAAACTGTACGAAACAGCAATATTAACAAATAAATTTAATTTATATATCAATTTTAAGCTTCCAAAACTGAATTAAAAATTATCTCACAATATAATATG
>JAHDGP010000226.1 GCA_020627525.1 Bacteroidota bacterium | reverse complement strand
TTCTTTTGCGGGAATGTTTATGGCTGCTTCCATGTTGGGAATTACTATAAATGTTATTTCCACATTTGGAATGGTCGTCGTTATTGGTATTTTGGTGGATGATGGAATTGTCATAGCAGAGAATATTTATCAGCAGTATGAAAGAAGCTCTGAACAATTATTGGCCTTAAAAGAAGCAGTTGCAAATAAGAGGGACTTGGCATCTTTTACCGCTTCTGTAGACAGCAAGTCAATATTAAAATTAATCAATAATATTGGTGAAAATAATTGGACAGATTTACAAATTGAAGAAGCGATTGAGAAAGAGCAAAAAAGCATCCCTTACAAAGCTGCTTTAGATGGTACTTTAGAGGTTTTACCTGCTGTATCTGCCGCTATTATCACGACTGTTATTGCCTTTTCTGCTTTCTTTTTTATTGAAGGATTTTTGGGTGAAGTTTTCAAACAATTGTCAATCGTGGTTATTTTCACATTGATATTTTCGTTGATTGAAGGCGCATTGATTTTACCTGCTCACATAGCTCATTCCAAAGCATTGACAGTCAACAAACCCAATCCTATTACCAGATTTTTTGATTCTGTAATGGGTTTTTTGAAGGAAAAAGTATATGGTCCCATATTAAAATTTGCAATGGCGTTTCCACTTCCAACATTGGCATTTTGTATAGGTGCTTTGATAATGACAGCGGGTGCATTTGCTGGTGGAATAATAAAAGGAACATTTTTCCCATTTGTTCAACAAGATCGTTTTTCGGTAACACTCGAAATGCCAGCTGGAACAAGAGAAAACAAGGTTTATGAAATTTTAGATTCGATTGAAAGAGTCGCTTGGAATGTCAACAATGATTTAAAAGAAAAACATTTCAATGGAGAAAAAGATGTTATTGAAAAAATAAGAAAATCGGTTGGTCCAAATACTTATCAAGGTTCATTGACCTTTTATTTGCTAGAAGGAGAAGAAAGAGACTCCATCAAAAATAGAGTCGTTACAGGGGCTATTCGTAAAAAGTTGGGCACTTTTGATGAGGCTGATAAGCTTTCTTTCGGACTGGGAAATATTTTTGGTGATCCAGTTTCTATTTCTTTACTAAGTACCAATAAAGGTCAATTGGATGGCGCTGTAAATGAGTTAAAATCACAATTAAAAAGCATTGCAGATTTAAGGGATATTCAAGACAACAACAAAGAAGGATTAAAAGAAATTGCTTTGAAATTGAAGCCAAAAGCTGTAAATCTTGGTTTTACCATTGGTGGAATAATGCGGTCGATTAGACAAGGCTTTTTTGGTGCCGAAATTCAACGTTTACAAAGAGGAGAAGATGAAGTGAAAGTTTGGGTTCGGTACGATTTAAAAGATCGAAGCTCTATTGAAGATCTTAAAAACATGCAGATCAGAACGGCAACACAGCAAACCATTCCTTTGGGCGATTTGGTCGAATTTAATACGGAAAGAGGTATTATTTCCATTAACCATATTGACGGGCAAAGAGAAATCAGAGTGACTGCTGATGTAGCAAATGATAAAGTCTCCGTTAGTGATATAAATTCTGATATTGAAAATATTATTCTTCCCAAAGTATTGGAAAATTACCCAGAAGTAAGAATCGGATTTGAAGGTCAGGCGAAGGAAAATGCGGAAGCGCAGCAATCAATGATGAATGTTATGCCCATTATTTTTATAATGATGTTTTTCATCATCGTCCTTACATTTAGTTCTGTCAGCCAAGCCCTGATTGTTTTCTTTATCATACCGTTTGGATTCATTGGCGTTGGATTTGGACACTGGTTTATGGACAAGCCAATCAGCCTTTTGTCATTCTTAGGAGTCATTGCGCTTATAGGTATTTTTGTAAATGATGCCCTGGTATTTATATCAACATTTAATGATAAAATAAAAGAGGGTTACACTTTCAAAAACGCTTTGTATGAAACAGGATTGTCTCGTTTCCGTCCTATTACATTGACAACGATAACGACAGTAGCCGGCTTATTGCCATTGTTACTTGAAAAGAGTGTTCAAGCACAATTTTTGATTCCTATGGCAATTTCAGTTGCTTTCGGCTTAATGATTGGTACTTTCTTTCTGTTGGTTTTAATTCCAGCCTTGATTTGCATAGCCAATTCCATTCGATTGTTTTCAACTGAACTTTGGACAGGAGACTCATACAGTCAGGCTTCTGTTGAACCAGCCTTTGCAGGTAGAAAGCATCCCTGGATTTTGACATTGCTTTTTGCTGTTATTACACTATTTGCCATAGTTGCATTTATTTCCTTTTTCATTAATCTTACTAAAGATTTATATTAATGAACATTTCAAAATATTTCATTTTTGTATTAATTTTTTTTCTGCTAAAAATTTCACTTAGCGGGCAAGAAGTGATGACTTTGGAAAAAGCCATTTCAATAGGTTTGGAAAATAATTTTCAAATAAAAATTGCAGAAAAAAATATAGAGATAGCAGAAAACAATGACTCTTGGGCAAGAGCTGGACGTACGCCAACCATTGATCTAAATGCCAGTTTTAATAATAGTTTAGTCAACGATAACAATGCGGCAAGTTTTCTTAGAGGCACTTATTACAATGGCGGATTAGGTCCCACCTTGAATGCCCAATGGGTGCTTTACAATGGGGGGCGTGTGAGAATCGCAAAAGAACAATTGGCGCAATTAGTGGAACAGCAAAAACTCTTATCCAGCACAGATATTCACAATGCGCTAAAAGATATTATCCAGCAATACAACTTTGTACTTTTACAACAAGAACGTTTGAATGCTCTAAAAGATGTAATGCGTTTATCGCAAGACAGGTTGCGCTATGAGCAAACAAAACGAGCATTTGGAAGCTCAAATTCTTACAACCTCCTTCAATTTGAAAGCGCTATAATTACAGATTCCACCAACTTGGTCAATCAATTAAATCAGATTGAAATTGCCAAGCGCAATTTGTACAATACTTTGGATTTAATTGGGTATCAAAAATATAGTTTTCCCGAAACGCTGAGTGTGGAAGTTGAAGACATCGACGGAGAGAAATTGAAAGATTTACTTACAGAAGAAAATTATACTTTAAAGTCTTTACAAATCTTAGCGGAACTTGATAAACTGAACACCAAAATCGAAAACGGATCGAGAAAACCGACCATTAGCTTGTCTGGTTCAGTTGGTTTTTCTGAAAATTTGTTTAAGTTTTTTGAGAATGATCCTATCACCGGAGATCCATACAAAACAAATATTAGCAATAGAATAAACGGAGGCATAAATGCCAATTTAAACTGGCGGATATTTGATGGGAATTTGAGAAATCAAAATATTGAAAATGCCAAAATTCAAGAAGAAATTAGTCAAATGAATTTCTTGGAAGCACAAGCTGGCATCAACAACCAGTTGGATATTTTAATCACCAATTACAACAATCAAAAAGAGTTGCTTAAAATGGCTGATGCGCAAATAAATTTAACAAAAAGGAATTTAGAAATGACCAATGAACGCTTTAAAGCAGGACAAATCAACTCATTGGACTACCGAAATGTTCAAAACCAATTTTTAAATGCTGCTTTTAACAAAGTAAATGCAATCTACAATCTCATAATTACAAAATCTGAAATTGATTGGTTGGTTGGGAGTTTTGAATAATTTGAGCTATTTTAGTGAAATGAAATGCCTCAATTTTCTTTTGATCTTGTTTCTGCTTATTTGTATCTCATGTAGAAAAGAGGAAAACACAGATTCAAATTCTGAAATAACAATAGAATGTTCGGATGAAATTATTCTTTTAGAAGATGCGTTTTTTGATGATAATTCCCGGCAATTTGTTCCTTACGATTCTATGTCAACAATATACTTCACAAATAAATATGGAGAAGAAGTTTCATTTATTTCACACATTACGCATATCGGAGAATCTTTTCTTTTAAATTTCAGAACGCAAATTGCCTGCTCACTTGATCAAGTAAATACGTACCAATATGATAGACAAACGTTAACAAAATCATTTAAGTGTTCAGAATTGGATTTAAGCATTATGATTAATTTAGGTCCAATAATGTCAGGGACGAACCTTTCTTTTTATGATGAATTAACAATGTTAATATTTGCCCCTCATACTAATGGTGTATTTCAAGATTTAAATATCCTTTCAATTGTCACAAGCACCAAGGGGAATGATATTAAAGTAAAGGAAAATTATTTTTTTCTAAATGAACTAACTCTTAATCAAAAGGCATTTAAAAATGTCTATGCAAACATAAAAGGGAATAATGAACCTCTAACAGACTTATACTACAATTATGAATTTGGAGTAATTGGTTTTACCGATATGGAAAACAAATTATGGGTTTTTGACAGAGCTGAATAATAAATATTATTTTAGTAAAATGAAGTTTCTCAAAATTACAACATTGATTTTTCTCTTAATTACCATCTCTTGTAAAAAAGATGGCAATTCCGTTGTGCAGAAAAAGTGTTCTGAAGAAGTTGTTTTGTTAGATGATGCGTTTTTAGAGGAGGAATCAATCCAGTATATGCCGTATGACACTGTCACTACCATATACTTTAAAAATAAAAATGGGGAAGAACTTTATTTTAATTCTTTTAATACTCCTAATGTAAGAAACAATTACAATACAGTCAATATAAACACCTTTTGTGGTGAAGATGAAATTGAAACTTATAGATTCAATCGACAAGATATGCGTTGCAGTTACAATGCATCTGAATTAAGCTTATCAATCAATATGCGAATATTGCCAGTTTTTGATAGCGATTTGCTTTTTTACGACATTTTAAGATTAGCGATAAGCAACGCATTTAGTAATGATCCCTTTAGTTCAAATAATTTAAATATAGTCACTAGTTATAAAGGCAATTATTTAGATGTTCCAACAGATTATGTTTTCCTAGAAGAACTAACATTAAATCATAAGTTGTTCAAAAATGTTTATATAAGTATAAAAAAGAACAATGAACCTCCTACTGATTTATATTTCAATAAAGAATTTGGAGTGATTGGATTCACAGACATGGAAAATAAATTATGGGTTTTGGATAGGTTTGAATAATATGTGTTATTTTAGTAAAATGAAATACTTAAGTATTTTAATATTACTATTTCTAAGCATTTTTACTTCTTGTAAAAAAGAAGAAAATACTAATTCCAAAGAAGAATGTTCGGAGGAAATTATTGAATTGGAAGCAACATTTCTAGAGGAAGAATCTATTGCGTTTGTGCCTTATGATTCAGTTTCTACTATATATTTCAAAAATAAAAATGGCAAAGAAATCTCTTTTGTTTCTTTCAATAATCCTACAGTGAGAAACGATACATCAGCTATCAGTTCATTTTTTACTCCTTGCAGTTCTAACGGATTTAATATGTATGGATATAGGAGACAAAATATTCGTTGTTCATTCAATTCAGTTGAATTAGACTTAGCTTTTGAAATTACAGTGTCCACAGGAGTTTATTTTCCAGAATTTCTTTATTATGATAGATTTAGTTTGAGAATAAGAGCTGATTCTTCTTTTGTTTTCAACGATTCTAATACTTTATTCATTGTTACCAGTGATAAAGGCAACAATATAGATATTTCAACTAATTATGTTTTCCTAGAAGAACTAACATTAAATCATAAGTTGTTCAAAAATGTTTATATAAGTATAAAAAAGAACAATGAACCTCCTACTGATTTATATTTCAATAAAGAATTTGGAGTGATTGGTTTTACCGATATGGAAAACAAATTATGGGTTTTGGATAGAGTCGAATAAATTAATGTTATATTCCTAAAAATATTGAAAAATGACCAAGTCTCAAAATGCAAATTTAAATAATAAAAATAGAAGGGCATTTTTAAAAAATACTTGTCTTTCTACTCTGCCCTTTTGGCTTCCATTAAGTTTTAATAATTCAGATGATAATCCTATAGTAAATTCTAAAACAAATATGTTAAAACCTGAACTACTTGCTTTTTATTCTGATGGATTATTCTTTAGACCTCAAGATTACCTTGCTAAGCTGACAGAAATTAATGAGGAACATCAAATCAAATCTGATTTCTACGGACGAGGTGGTGTTACTGAGGCATTGGAAAAAAAGTTTGCAGAAGTAACAGGAAAAGAAAAAGCGATTTACCTTCCCTCTGGCACAATGGCAAATCAATTAGCCATTAAATTATTAAATGGAAACAATACCAAAGTTTTGGTCCCTGAAAACTCACATATTTTTAGAGATGAAGCTGATGCTGCTCAAAGTGTTCACGGCAAACGATTGATTCCACTTGGAAAAGGCAAGGCCTATTTTAATTTAGATGATGTTAAAGAGATAATAGCTTACAATGAGGAAAATGAAGTTTTCAAAAGTGGTTTGGGAACAATAGCTATTGAATGTCCGATCAGGAGAGCCGACGGAGTGGCAATACCAATTGAAACCATTGCAGAAATATCGAAGTATTGTAAAGAGAATGGTTACAAGTTGCATTTAGATGGAGCCAGATTACACATTGCTTCAGCATATACTAAAGTTTCTGTCGAAGAATATTCTTCCTACTTTGATACGGTCTACATTTCACTATACAAATATTTAAATGCAGATGGTGGAGCCATACTTTGTGGAGATGCAAATATTATTGATCAAGTTTCACATCAGATAAAAATATTGGGTGGAACTGTATTTAGAACTTGGCAGAACACTGCAATGGCATACCATTATCTTGAAGGAATTGAAGATCGATGGAGTAATTTACTAAATATCGCAGACGCATTGATTTCAAAGTTAAACAAGGTTGGAAAGGTTAATATTACTCCAATAAAAAATGGTACAAACATTTATGATTTAAAAATGGATAAAAGTATTGATCCTGATAAATTTGCCCGTTATCTATTTAAAGAACATAGAATTATGCTTCCAAAACCTTCTGGTGATGGATTAATGAAACTTACAATCAACGAAACCTTGTTTAATAGATCGCTGGATGAAATTATTGAAACTTGGAAACTAGGTTTAGAAAAAGCGAAAATTTAATCATCAGTTTCAATGTACTCCGAAACACCTGATTCACCTTTTCCATTGAGCCATTTCCAATTCATTTTTAACTTCATCATTCCAATGTTATCAAAAGAAATGGCTGCAGTGGCTTCACCAGCTTTCAGCTCATTTTCTACTGTCATACAATGATATAAAAGCAACAAATTATTGCCTTCTACTCTTCCCATAATATGCCCTTGCTTAATTGAACCACCTTCGTATTCTGCCATAACAACATCTCCATATTGTTCAAACTCAAATACCGTCTCATCACTAACTGAACCTGCTGCGGAATTTGCGACCAATCTAAATACTTTTCCATTAAAGTCTATTTTAGATTTTTTAGTATCTACGTTAGGTCTATTCTCAAATTTAACTCCTTCAATATTTAGTTCTAAATAAGAGCGAACATAATTTTCATAACTGGCTGTTTTAAATTGAAACCACTGTTCGCGAATATCATCATGATAGTCAACTTGATCTTTGAAATTCCTAAATTCTCCCTTCAAGTGT
>JAHDGP010000225.1 GCA_020627525.1 Bacteroidota bacterium | reverse complement strand
AATTGCTTTTTCTTCTTCTTTAATTAATTTTCTTACCAGGTCCAAGGTTACTTCTTCACCTGATGCTAAACGCACCCCTTTATGCAGCCATTGCCATACTTGCGTTCTGCTAATTTCGGCCGTTGCCGCATCCTCCATTAGATGATAAATAGCAGCTGCGCCATTGCCTCTCAACCAACTTTCGATATATAAAATACCTACATTGATATTTAGTTTTAATCCCTTCATTGTCACCTCTCCAGAGGGAACATTAAGCAAGTCTTTAGCACTTACATTTACATCTTCTCTCAGTTTTGTAATTTGATTTTTGTCAGGCATAAATTCATCAAATATTTCCATTGCAGTTTGCACCAATCCAGGATGAGCAACCCAAGTACCATCGTGTCCGTCTTTCACCTCTCTAAGCTTATCTGCCTTAACTTTATCAATTGCTTTTTGATTTGCTTCTGCATCATTTTTTATTGGAATTTGTGCTGCCATTCCGCCTATTGCGTGAACACCTCTTTTATGACATGTTTTTATCACCAATTGGCTATATGCTTTCATACATGGAACCGTCATTCCCACCATTCCTCTATCTGGAAAAACAAAACCCTCTTTGTTTCTAAACTTTTTAATAAAACTGAAAATATAATCCCATCTACCGCAATTAAATCCCGCAGAATGATCTTTCAACTCAAACAAAATTTCATTTAATTGAAAACTTGCTAAGATCGTTTCAATAAGCACTGTTGCCTTGATTGTTTTTTGAGGAATTTCTAAAAAATCTTGTGCAAACACAAAAACGTCATTCCACAATCTTGCCTCTAAATAATGTTCCAATTTTGGTAAATAAAAGTAGGGACCTGACCCTTTTGACAGCAACGTTTTAGCATTGTGAAAAAAGTACAACCCAAAGTCTAATAAACTGCCGCTTACTTTTTCTCCATTTATTGTTAAATGTTTTTCTACTAAATGCCAACCTCTTGGCCTAACCATCAAAGTAGCGACTTTTTCATTTAGTGTATACGTTTTTTTCTTTACTTTATTTTCAAATGTTATGGTTCCTAAAATCGCATCTTTTAAATTAACTTGACCATTCAAGTTGTTTTCCCAAGATGGCGCGTTGCTATCTTCAAAATCTGCCATAAATACTTTGGCTCCAGAATTCAATGCATTTATAATCATCTTACGATCTACAGGACCAGTAATTTCAACTCTACGATCTAGTAAATCTTCTGGTAGTTTTGCTACCTTCCAATCATCTTCTCTTATGCTTTTTGTTTCTTCTAAAAAATCTGGAAAAATGCCCTCATCAATTCTCTCTTGGGTCAATTTTCTTTTTTCTAACAAATCAATTCTTTGTGAATTGAACTTTTCATGCAATGCTTTGATAAATTTTAAAGCGTCTATTGATAAAATGTTACTGAATGACTCAGAAAAGCCACCGGTTATCTCCATTCCATCTAAAATTGTATAAGTTATTTGCTCCTCTTGGATTTCCATAATATTATAACAGATTAAGTTTCTTTCTGCAATTATAAAACATTTTTCTAAAAAGCGAAAATTTCGCTAAATATATTTTTAAAACATATTTTACTACATTTACACAAAAGTGTTTCAATGATTAAAGACAAAGAACTAGTCAAACTCATATTTGGATTGAAAATCAAATATTTACGTAGAAGTAAAAATTTATCTTATAAAGATTTAGCAGGTCAAACAGGCATAGGACTATCTTATATTCACGAAATTGAGAAAGGAAAAAAGTATCCTAAATATGATAAAATCATAAAATTGGCTGAAGTTTTTGAGGTAGATTATGATTCTTTAGTGAGTACAACCTCCACAAAACACCTTCGTCCGATCTTGGATTTGATCAAATCAGATTTCTTTAAAGTCTTTCCTTTGGATTCCTTTGGAATAGATCGTTCTAAACTGATAGAAATGTTTTTAGATGCCCCTGACCGTGTTAACGCATTGGTAAGCACACTGGAAACGACCATCAGAAGTTATCATATGACGCAAGAAAATTTTTACTTGACTGCATTGCGTTCATATCAAAACATTCAAAACAATTATTTTGAAGATGTTGAAAAAAGTGCTATTCAATTCAAAAAGGAAAACAAGCTAAAAAATTCTACTATTCTCAAAACTAAAAAACTCATTGATTTATTAAAAAAGAACTATGAAATTTCTATTGATGACAACAGTCTAAACATCAATAAGGCTCTGAATGAAATAAGATCATTTTACAATAGCAAAAAAAATATTTTGTTTCTCAACAGCGATTTGTCAGATGAGCAAATCCGTTTTTTGGTTGCTCGTGAAATAGGATTTCAATATTTAAATTTAGAAGAACGTCCTTACGAAACAAGAATCATTGACGCCAGTAATTATGAAAAACTGTTGAGCAATTTTAAAGCTTCTTATTTTGCAGTTGCATTATTATTGGATGAAAGTGCCATCATAAAAGATATGAAGACTTTCTTTCAATCAACAAAATGGAATCCTGACTTTTTACTTAATTTACTCAAAAAAAACAATGTCACACCTGAAATGTTGTTTCAAAGGTTGACTAACATTTTGCCCAAACACTTTGGTATAAATGATTTATTCTTCTTGCGTTTACATAGCAGCAGTGATTTAGAGACATTTGCCATTACAAAAGAATTACATCTAAGTCAGCTGCACGAGCCATATACCAATTATACTGACGAAAAATATTGTAGGAGATGGATTTCTATTGAAATCCTAAAAAAATTGAGAATGGAAAAGGTGCTCAAAAAACCTTACCTTGCTGATGGACAAATTTCGGATTATCACGATTCTGACAATGCCTATTTGTTATTATCCATTGCAAAAAAGAATCATAAGAATACCAAAGAAGGAACCAGCGTAAACTTGGGTTTAAAAATAAACAAGGAATTGAATGAACAAATAAATTTTTTAAAAGATCCAAACCTAAAAACAAAATTGGTTCACACAACATGTCAGCGTTGTTCGATTTCTGATTGTTCAGAAAGAACGGCGTATCCTGAAATTTTAGAAAAAGAAAATGAATTGATTGAAATTGAATCGGCATTGCGGAAATTGTAATGTAGCATTGCAATATATTGCATTTATAGAGAGGCAATATATTGCGTCTGTACTGCCATGCAAATGCAATAAAATATTATGTGGTGAAATACTCCCCATCCAATTGCATTTTATTCAAAATATCCCGCAATTTTTTTTCATCGGTATTGGTGATAAAAATTTGTCCAAATTCATCAGCACCAACAATTTTTATTAATTGTTCGATGCGTTCATTGTCTAATTTATCAAAAATATCATCCATCAATATAATGGGCATTTTATTCATCTTTGATTTTAACAAATGAAAGGTTGATAGTTTCAATGAAATCAAAAACGACTTTTGTTGACCTTGTGAGCCTAGCTTTTTCAAATCTCTGTTTTTAATTTCAAATTGCCAATCATCTTTATGAATGCCACAACTCGTTCGTTGTATTATTCTGTCTTTCTGGATGGATGATTTCAACAAGTCTTCAAAAGGTGCTTCTGAAAGTTGCGATTGATAATTGAAATTGACAATTTCCTTATCACCTGAAATTTCTTTATAAACCTCCAAAAAAATAGGATTTAACAATTCCAACATTTCTTGTCGTTTATTAAAAATTTGCGTTCCTGTTGAAATCAATTGTTCATCATAAATATTGATCAAAGTTTGATCAAATGTTTGACGGCTTGCAAATTGTTTTAGCAATGCATTTCGTTGTTTGCGATTCCGTTCATAAACCATCAAAGCTTGCAAATAATCTTTGTCATACTGAGCCAAAGTAACATCCATCAACTTTCGTCTGTTGGCGCCTCCACCTTTTATGATTTGCACATCATCTGGTTCAATAAAAACAAGGGGACAAAAACCGATGTGTTCCGCAATTTTTTCATAGGCAATTTTATTTTTTTCTATCACCTTCTTTTTATTCCGCATATAAGCACATCCTATATCAGCCAACTCCTCTTCTTTGTTTTCATCCCAAAAACTACCATCTAAACGAAAATATGATTCTTCATGCAGCACATTCGCAGCATCTGAGCTTTGAAAGTAACTTTTACAAAAACAGAGGTAATAAATTGCGTCGAGTAAATTTGTTTTACCCGTCCCATTAAGCCCTGTAATGATATTCAACTTTGGATGAAAAGATGCGTTGAAGGTCGCATAATTCTTAAAGTTTGTGATTTTGATGGATTTTAACTGCACTGTATTGAAGTTCTTTAAAAAATTGTTTAGAATTGATGGATTTAAGTACCTAAATGTTAAAATTTCATACGTATTTGCATTGATAGAATCCAGCTATTTCCAAATCTAAAACAGACACCAAATCCTTTAAAAATTAGTATCCTGTTGACTAAAAACACATCTCATATAAAATAAAACCTCAACTTTAAGCAATTTCGTTGAATTACTAAGCACGAATTACGCTGAAATATGGATATTTTTCAGTATTTTTGCGAAAATTTTTATAAAGTATGGTCAAAAAGAAAACCACAAAATCGAAAAAGGCGACTACCAAAAGCAGTGGAGTTAAAAAGATCACTAAAGGGACATATTTAGAGTGGTTTGAATCTATGCTTTTGCAAAGAAAGTTTGAGGAAAAGGCAGGTATGCTTTATGGTCAACAAAAAATACGTGGTTTTTGCCATTTATATATTGGACAAGAGGCCGTTTCAGCTGGAATGATTTCCGCTTTAAATCCTGAAGATAAAATAATGACTGCATACCGTGATCATGGTTTAGGACTGGCAAGGGGAATTTCTGCAAATGCTTGTATGGCGGAATTGTTTGGCAAATCGACTGGCTGTACAAAAGGTAAAGGTGGTTCGATGCATTTCTTTTCCAAAGAGCATAATTTTGTAGGAGGACATGGTATAGTTGGAGCACAAATTCCGATGGGTGCTGGATTGGCTTTTGCTGAAAAGTATAACAAAACAGGAAATGTAGCTATTACAATGTTTGGAGATGGTGCTGCAAGGCAGGGTTCTTTGCATGAAACATTCAATATGGCGATGACTTGGAAATTGCCAGTTGTTTTTGTTTGTGAGAATAATCACTACGCTATGGGAACTTCTGTGGAACGTACTTCTAATGTTAGAGACATTTTCACTTTGGGAGAAGCCTATGATATGCCTAGCGAACCAGTAGATGGGATGAATGTTGAGGCGGTTCACAAAGCTATTGGCAAAGCTGCAGAACATGCGAGAAGTGGTAAGGGTCCTTACTTTTTAGAAATCAAAACATACAGATACAAGGGACACTCAATGTCAGACCCTCAAAAGTATCGTACAAAGGATGAAGTTGCGTCTTATAAAGATCGTGACCCAATCGAACAGGTAAGAAATATTATTCTTAAGAAAAAATATGCAACAAAAGCTTGGATTGAAAGTATAGAAGCTAAAGTTAAAGCTATTGTTGAAGAAAGTGTTAAATTTGCTGAGGAGTCAGAATTGCCCAAAGCAGCGGAATTGTTTGAAGATGTATACATTCAGCATGATTATCCGTATATAAAGGACTAGTCGTTGACTAGAATACGCTTTCGTAATTATTAGCTAATATAAAAACGAACTATAAAGATGCCTAAAAGCAAAAATCGTAAAAAAAGAAAACCATACATTGCAAAGAAAGAGAAGGAAGACCAAATGTATGAGTTTGATGAAAATGGAAATATTATTGGTCTGAAAAACAATGCTACTACTGCCGAGGAGGGTACTACTGCTGCCACTCTTGAAAGAACATTGTTGGACCAAGAATTTGATATAGAAGATTTCCAATCCAAGAGTGAACAATTTGTTAATAAAAACAAAGGGGTTGTTATTGGAATAGTTGGTGGTTTGTGTTTACTTGCTGCCTTGTGGTTCTTTTGGTCAAATGTTTACAAACCAGGTCAACAATCTGGTGCTGTAGAAGAGATGTTCCAGGCTCAACAATATTTTGAAGTTGATTCTTTTAGATTGGCTTTGAATGGAGATGGTAACTACTCAGGATTCTTAGACATCGCTGACAACTTTGGTGGTAGTAAAGCCGGAAATTTAGCAAATTACTATGCTGGTGTTTCTTACCTTAATCTTGGTGAATTTGAAAATGCAATCGACTACTTGAAAAGATTTAGTAGTAGTGATTTGATATTATCAGGAATGGCAAATGGTGCCATTGGTGATGCTTATATGGAATTGGGAGATGATGCTCAAGGAATTTCTTACTATAAGAAAGCAGCAAACACCAATCCTAATGATTTTGTTTCTCCTATGTACCTATTAAAAGCTGGTTTGGCAATGGAAAAATCAGGTGATATGTCTGGAGCAAAATCTATGTTTGAGAAATTAAAAGATTATCCAAAATCTGAATACGGAGCAGAAGCGGATAAATATTTAACAAGAGTAGAAGCTAAAATGTAAATGAACTTTACATTTAAAATATAAAAAAACCACCTCCAAAGGAGGTGGTTTTTTTATGCACTATTTTATATACAATAACAACAAAACTATCTATTAGCTCCAGAGGAGCTCAACTTTTGTCAACCCTAGCGGAATTTATATTTTGTCATAACCTCACATTGCTACAAAAGTTAAGCTTCTCTAGAGCTGTTAGAAAATTTATTCAATTCGCAAATAGCTATGTATTCAAACAAAAACTATTCAGTATTCAGAAATTGCCTTTTTCCGATTTAAGTTCGCGTTGGCGAAGGGGTCAAAAAAGTTTACCCAAACCCTACTATTATAGACTTTTTCCCTTCATAAATCGAAAAAATATTTTTATTGATTTACCGGATTACTTTTGTCCAAGTACTTATAATGTTTATTTTTGCGCAGATTTAAAATACACATGTTCAAATACAATTTCATTACAATTGATGGCAATACGGGCGCTGGCAAAACAACTCTTGCAAATATGTTTGCTGAAGAGTTTGGTGGCAATCTAATTTTAGAGCAATTTGTCGACAACCCTTTTTTAGCTGCATTTTATGCCGAACCTGACCGCTTTGCTTTTCAAACTGAAATGTATTTTTTAGTTGACAGGTATCAACAGTTGAAAGAAACAATCCGTCAGTTAGATTTGTACAATAATCTGACTATCTCTGACTATATTTTTACAAAATCTCTTCTCTATGCCAGAGCCAATCTGAATGGTCAGGAATTTGAACTATTTGATCGTATTTTTAATATGTTTTTCAATGATTTGCCTGAGCCTGAACTATTTATTTATGTTCACTCTACAGCGGATCGCTTGGTTCAAAACATTCAAAAAAGAGGGAGAGGCTTTGAACAAGTTGTAAGAAAATCTTATCTAAAATCTGTAGAAGACATTTATTTTGACTATTTCGAAAAAAATACACACCTTAGGATTCTGGTTATCCATTCTGATGATTTAGATTTTGTGGCAAACGAACAAGATTATAGTAAAATAAAGGAAGCGGTTACTAAAGAATATACTCCTGGTATTCATCATTTGAAATTGTAGTTTTAGACCTACGAGATTTTAGACCTACGAGGTTTTAAAAACCTCGT
>JAHDGP010000224.1 GCA_020627525.1 Bacteroidota bacterium | reverse complement strand
GAATCAACACCAAATTCTAGTACTTTGTTATATATGTTTGATATAAAGCTTTTCATAACTGTTAACGCTGCTCTATATTACGAAAAAAGCTAAAATAAGTTCTTATAAACACTTGTGTTAACTTATTACAATCTATATATCAATACATAATGAATCACATAATTATTTCATTTAGCAAAAACACCTGATTTACCAACACATATTGACTAATTAAACAAGTGCAATAATTCTGGACGGTCCTCCTGAACCTCCTTTATGCTTTGGAGCGCCCACAACCAGCGTACTGCCTTTGGCTGGCAAATCGTCTAAGTTGGCAATACATTCAACACCCCAACGGTCAGAAGGCAACCAACTATAGTGCGTGGCAAACTTTTCTGAAATCCCATAGTCTAAAGACAATGTATCAACAGCAATTCCAACTACTTTATAATCACTTATCAGCATCGCAGCCGTTTCTGGATGAAAACCTGGAAAGTGCATTTTGCCCTTATCATCTAAGTTTCTAAACTTGTCTGTTTGTACAAATTTATCCCATCCCGAATTCATTGCTACACAGCAATTTTCAGGTAAATCTCCATTTGCTTCAATCCATTTTTTCATATCATCAGGTGTCAACTGTGCATCTGCATTTTTTGAAGCTTTTTGCTTAATATCAACGACAACTAATGGAACAACTAAATTTTCCACTGGAATCTCATCAACAGCAGTGCCATCAGCTGAAAAGTGCAAAGGTGCATCTATATGCGTTCCAGTATGTTCAATTATTCTTAAAGAATTTGAATTAAAATAATGCTCTTTAAAATTAAATATTTGCTCCTTAAAAAATTGTTGATCCCCACCAAAGGTTGGAAAGTTTTCGACCAAAGTATGCGTTAAATCTTTGGCTGTGGTAAATGATTTTGGTTCAGGATTAATATTTACTGAACTTGGAGCAGCAAGTAAGTCTCCAGTATTGGCAATTAATGCAGCTCCAGCAGATAATTTGAAAAATTTCCTACGATTAAGCATTCTTTTTTTTACTGAATGCATTACACAAACGTTACACATAATAACTAGTTTTTATGAACTTATGTTATAAATATAGGAATATTTTTTATTTATAAATATTTTCACCTACTTTTCATACTCTTTTTCAACTCTCTACGCTTTTGTTTTAGTTCATTTTTGTCTTCTCTAAACTGATCTAAAATACCTCTGTCTTGGTAAAATTTTCTTTTGGATAAATGAAACTTGAATCTATTTTCACCATCATCATCTGCATCCACCTCGACAAATACCTTATTGCGCACACTCGCATAACCTCTTTTTTCAGGAATAATACTCGAATCTCTAGACTTTAAATTATCAATAGGAATGGAAATCCAAATATTGGTATTGTTGCCAAAACTCATTACGCCTTCTGCAAAAATATTTATAGCATTTGATTGCACTTCCATCATTGGGAAAGTCAAGTCTTCACCCTTTATCGTTATGCTACTAGAAATAGGGGCAAATTTAAGGTTTCCAAAACGTTCTTCTCTATTAATTTTAGCGGCTATCGAATCCAACGGTCCAAAGCCTTTTAACTCAACTTCATGTAAATCAAAATTTAGATTTCCATAGGTAGATTCTGTTAAAAGCCCTTTTCCATCTTCTTGCAAAACGCCTTCAAAATCAAAGTCTAAGGTAATTTTTCCAGACAGTTTTTTAATATTTTTCAAAGCAGGTAGGGATAAATAATCCAAGCTTCTAATTAACAGCGCCAGGTCCAATTTTTCTGTTCGAAATTTTGTTTTGAAAGGTGTAATTGCACGTTCGCTGATGTCAATTTTACCGTCAACCTCTACCCTTCCATCGTGAAATTCAAAAGCAGTACGTTGTAGAACAAGCTCATCAAAATTTGAAAGATGCAGTCCTGTTTCAAATTTTTCAACAAAAAATTGATCAGAATAAACAAAAGTATCCAGTTTCATACTTACCGTTGGATTAAACTCCGTCAACACTCCCCTTATGGTCTTTTTTAAACCTTCAGATTTTTTATGACTCTTACTTTTATCAGCTCCCACAGGAGCAAAAATGTACAAAAAGTTATCCCAAGTAAGTTTGGGAGACCGAATTTTGGCATTTGTTGAAATTTCCTTCCCTGTCTTTCCAATTAACAATTCACTTAAATTTTGAATATCACCATTGATGGTAATTTGTTGCCTATATTTTTTAGAATTTAAATAAAAATCAAAGTCTGCATTGTCATTTGCCAACTTCATATTTATTTGTGTTAAAGGAAAAACAATGTCAGCATCTTTATAATACACCTCACTATTTTTCAATTCAAAAGTTGCATTTGTTTTATTTAATAACTGACTGATAGAAGCGACTTCACCAGAAAAGTCAGAATCGACATAAAATCTTCCTTTACTGAAAAAGAATTGATCCGTTTTGAAAAAATTGTTTAAAAGAGACGGATCACCTTCAAGTTTCATCCTGGTATTCACAAAGGTCTTTTCTGCATTTACAACATTCATATCAGGCTGTATGTAAATTTTTCCTTTCAATGCCTCTCCTTGGTTAATTACGAATTCCACTTCCCCTTTTGATGTATTGGGAATCAAGCCTTTTTGATCATCAATAATTCCTTTGTGTTTTATATTTAACTCTACATCGTTTGGCAATTCATCCAAATTTCTCAATATTGCAATATCAAAATAATTTACCTTAGGCAACAACTCTTGCAGATTGATATTTTTCGAAGTCAATTCTAACTCAAAAGGTGTTTCAAATGAATCGCTGATGTCAAGTTTACCATTGAATTGAACAAAGCCATCTAAGTAATTAAATTTTGTATTTTCTAAAATTAAGGTATGTTCATTATCGTAGTGTATGCCTGTTTCAAAGTTATGCAATTGAACATTTTCATCATATACCAAAGTATCAACTTTTATTGATAAATTAGGCTGGAAGTTATGATGAATTCCTTTAAAAACCTCCTTCATAGATTTTTTCTTCTGCCTATCTGTTTTAGGTTTTTTAGATTTCAAATATCCGTTCTCGCCAAACAGGTCTAAAAAGTCTGCCCATCCCAGCTTATTTGCATAAACATCTACCGTACTTTTTGTTTGTTCATCTTTTAGATCTAAAAGCAAGGCGGGCAATTGCTCCAAACCACCCGACACATTGTAATTGTGCCCTTTTTGCATAGTGCTACTGCTTATAGAAAATTTAGCATCGCCTGCTTTTTTAGTCAATTTCAATTTTTTGAAAGGAAAAGATACATTGGCGGGTTTGTATAAAACGGAAAAATTGGATAATGACAGATTCGCATTACTTTTAATTATCAAAGAATCTTTCTCTAAGATTGGACTGTTGATATCAACGAATAAATCAAATTCACCTTCATTAAAATAAAATTGATCATTTTCGAGCCAATTGCTAATCCCCTTTGTATCTCCTTTGATATAAGCCTTTGTTTTTACAGTCAATTCGTCCTCTGGAGTTGATAATATCAAGGCATCGGTTGTCCGCACATTAAACTCATCATACATCAAGTTGATTGTATCCAGAATTATTCGAACGTTCCTTTTATCTTCCTTATCTGCTCGCTCATCGTCGTATATTCTATTTAAAAACTTACCTTCGACATAGGCATTTTCAAATTTATATGGTTCGCCTACAATCAAAAAGTCAAGACGGTTGTTTTTCATTTTAAAATCCACTTCCACCAATGGATTGTCACCAGGTAAAAAGCTACCACTTATCTTTGTTTTGGAATAAAACGGATTGGGAGTTTTGTATCTTATCAGTTTTTCTTTTAACCTGTTGGGAAGGATCTTCAAAGTTTTCTCAAAATTGGTAAAATCATTTTCAAATGTCATAAAAGATGTTCCAGATCCATCCAAATAATAATCTCCATTAAGTGAAAACAGCTCATCATTGACCCTTAGATCAAATGGTAAAAATGTGAAGTGCTGATCTTCTAGTTGAATTTGAGTTTTACCAGAAACCCTACTGTTGTGGAGATAAACACCTTTGCCCTTTTTGAGTTCTAATGAATCAATAGAAACATTAAACTTTATGTCTGCTCTATTCTTTTCGTCAGACAAGTTTAGCTTACATTCTAGATCATTAATATTTGTTTTAACATTGCGTTTTTCTATTTCATTTTTATAGTTAAAAGCAACATTGAATAATTTTATTTTCAAATGCTCACTCTTAATTTTGAACTTGGATTTTGTTGATTCTGCTGAATTTGAGTTTGAGTTATCAAATATATTTAAAAGCGAACTGTTATTTAATGAATCCAATGATAAATTAATACTTCCATCTGTACATTCTAAAGCAATAATTTCTATCTCATTGTCTAACAATTTCTCAACAGATGCTGAAAGTTTCGCCTCTTTAAAAACAGCAACAGGGCTGCGGCTAATGGGGTTTCCCTTATCATTGATTTCAACATTATTGATGGTAAATGTAACTGACGGAAAGTTTGAATAAATGTCCAATGCTCCATTTTCAAATGACAAGCTGCCATTCTTTATAATTTCTAGATCATTAAACAGCTTTTGCTTGTTGGATTGTAGATATAAATTAAATGAAAACAATAGGATTATGAAGCCTAAAATTAATATACAAGTCAGTATACATACATATTTTACTATTTTTCTGATATTTAAACAAATTTACTTTATCACTCTATAAATACAACCAGCCATCAAACCGATAATTATCTAAACGTTAGAAATGAAAAATTAGTCATTTTTATTTGCAAATATATCTAAAAATAGACTATATTTGTTTTAGGTTGAGATGCAATATCTCAATTCAATTGCACAACTTACCTCCACTACAACCTCCCAAATTATTTTATTTTATATATTATCTATGGTTTATGTAATAACTAATACATTTTTTAAACCTATGGTAAAGTTATAATCATAATTGAATCAATTTATGAATATTTCAGTACAATCTATTAGTATGAGGATTTGTTTAAGTTTAATGCTATTAATAGCTGTAATTGGTTGTAATAAAAAAGTACAATCTGTTGTAACACCACCGCCGCCAGTTGAAAAAGTGGTAAAAGTATTGTCAAACCCACAAATATCTACCGACTCAATATTTTTTATCAAAGAATCAACTGTAAGTCTTTACCATGAAGTAGATAGTGCAATTATAAGATATAGTATTGATGGAAAGGAGGTGAATGAAAACAGTCCCATTTACAATGGTCCTTTAAAATTAGATGTAAACACAGATATTAAATGTCAAGCTTTTCATCCTGATTATAAGAGTAGTGAAATCGAACGTTTGTCGATTCGAAAGTGTTCAAACTTTCCACAACTCAATCTGAAAGACAGTTCAACAAAACCCAAAGAACCTTACGATCAACTTGGATTACATGCAGTATCTGATTTGAAAAAAGGAACTGTCTCAAATGATAATAATTCAAATTGGATTGGGTACCAAGAAGAAGAAATCGTATTTGAATACAATTTAAACAAGCCTATTTATTGCACAAGCATTAGTATAAGTACTTTATGTGATCCATTGAAAGGTGTTTTAAATCCCAAGCGGTTTGAAATTGACATTGATGATGAATTGGTTGGTTTTTTGCAGGTTAAAACATTGCCAAGAAAAACTCCTGCTGAAATAAAAATTTGGGATTTTTCTATAAGAGATCAGATAAACAAGAGTATAAAAATCAAAGTTGTAAATTCGGAAAAATTACCAAGTTGGCATGAAGATCAAATGGAAAAGCCGTGGATACTTATTGATGAGGTTGTGATAAACTAATAACCAAGTCGTCCAAGTTGAAATATTGCAGGAAAGTTAAAATCTTATTTTTGTAAAACAGCTCTAAATCAAAACAGGTTCTATATTGGTTTTTCGTATAAGTTTTGTATTTTGAAGGTTCAAATTTGCTGAATGAACATTCAAGTCTATGAAATACAAAATAGTATCCATCCTAAAATTAAAATTAATTGTTGCTTTACTCTCTCTTGCATTTATCAATGCAAATGCTCAATGCAATGGTGCGATTGAGTTGTGTGATAAAAAATACAACGAGGTAGCCTATTTAACAACGCACAATGCTTTTAATTCTACAGAAGATAATTTTAATCTTCCCAATCAAAATTTGAATATCACCAGTCAATTGAACGATGGTGTTCGTGGATTGATGATTGATGTCTATGAAAAAGACGGAGCAATATCTGTTTACCATTCTGTTCCGTCTCTAGGTATTGCGCCTTTTGTTGATTATTTGATGGATATTAAGAATTTTCTAGAAAGCAATCCGAACGAAATTGTAAGCATCATATTGGAATGTTACGTGGATGCTGATGCCATTGAAGGGACTATTAAAGAAGCTGGCTTAGAAAACTATTTGTATGCGCACAATGCAGAAGCAGGCTGGAAAACGTTGCAAGAAATGATTGACAACGATGAAAGACTGGTTATTTTATCGGATAAAAATGATGCGACGGAGGGGCAGGCTTGGTATCACTACGTTTGGAATTGGGCTGTGGAAACACCTTTTTCCATTGGAAACTGGCAGGAATTCAATTGTGATTATTTGAGAGGGGAAGCCGAAAATGATTTGTTCATTTTGAATCATTTTATTACAGATACTGCAAGTTATGTGGGCTCTCCAACAGACGCCGAACTTATAAATGAATACTATTTTCTGAGCAATAGAGCATATCAGTGTATGCAGGAAAATGACAAGTTTCCCAATTTCATCACAGTAGATTTTTATGAACTGGGAGATTGTATGAAAGTTGTAAATGAATTAAACGGTGTGACCACTTTATCAGTAAATGAAATTAGTTTTAGCAATCTAGTCTCTGTTTATCCTAATCCTTCAAATGATTTTGTAATTGTAGAAAATGAATTTATTGATAGAAAAAATGTCAGTATATATTCAGTTTTAGGAGAAAAAATCAATGTTCAAAACATTTCCAATCAAGTTTCTGATTCAAAACTAAGACTAGATATATCAGGTCTAAATACTGGCATTTATTTTATAAAAGCAAATGATAAAACACATAGACTTTATAAAGAATAAACTAGCAGCCAATGTCCAACTCAATCCTTTTCAAAATGGCAGAGCAGCATTAAAATTCAGGCTTTTTTTCGGTAAAACAAAACAAGGTGCCGAACAGTAGCAATAGTCCAAACTCTCTAAAGTCTCAATATTTACCTGAAGCAAAGTGGTTTGTATATTTATCACCAATCAAACACATCTACGGATACGTCATTTGGTAGTTTGGTTATAAACAATATCTTTCTGTTTTTAACATCTATTTTTCCCTCCTTCCTTAATATTATGCTTCCAACACTCTAAGACAATTTCTTCTAAAACATCAATTCCAATGCCACCAAACCATCTGTTATTTTTTTTTCATTGGGTAAGGTATTGATGTAATCCATTACACTTTCTTCTGTTGGTATTGTTTTCTGCTTTGCCATAACAAGTATTTAATGGTTTCAAAGTTGGCCTTTTCACTTAAATCACTAAGTTAATCAACATTTTTTAAAACAGAAAGTCAAAGCAAAAACCGAGATTAGAGGTTTATTC
>JAHDGP010000223.1 GCA_020627525.1 Bacteroidota bacterium | reverse complement strand
GTGTGTCCGTACCTATTCCTACATCGCCTCCAGATGTAACTTTTATGGAAGATGTTTGTGCAATTAAGCCTATTGAAATAAATAGTAATAAAATTATATTGATAAATATTTTAGTTTTCATGATTATATTTTTTTTAATTAATTAATTTTCTTCTGTAGCTTCCTCTTCTTTAAATGCCTTTTCAGGTGAAACACCATCTAACTCACCTGCTACCTTCAATGTAGAATTGTCGCAATCAATATTGGTAGCATTAAATACTGCTCCTCCACTTGCACTAAACCCTTCTGTCAAATGAACTGCATTTCCACCATTAAACGAGACGTAGGTATTGCTTCCTGTAATGCTTCGATTTGAATTGACTTGATCGTTTGCATAGATATGTTCTACGCCCTGACTGAAGTTAAACAAGTCATTGTAATTGTCGTAACAAGTTGGATCAAGCCAATCTTTTAGTCTTCGTCTTAATCCGCCAGAATCATCCCAAGAAGTTGAAAATTTTCCATAAAAGCTCAAGTCATTGGCAGGATCTGCACAAGTTGGACCATCATTACATGATGTTTGTGATAGGTCTCTCCCACCCCAAAGCTGACCAACAACTCTATGATTTGAGTCGTACAGGGGCGAGCCAGAGGAGCCGCCTTCAGTTGTTGTAAATATTCCACTTGGATGTTGAAATACGACAGACCAAGATTCGGCAGCAAGACAACCAGGCCAGGCATTTGACACTGGAACTTGTGTAAATAGGGATATTTTCTTTATATCTCCACTTGGATGGTGAATACTTGCCCCACCTGCTCCTGGTGTATTTGTACTCCAACCATTGTAACTCAAAATCAAATTGGCATCTCTGTAAGGATCTTCTGTTAAATACAGCAATGCAAAATCAGAGTCTGATTTATTTGCTACAAGATATGCTCCTGTTGTAGAATTCCACCCTGGTTCTGAAGATGGATTTGCACAGCCCGTTGCTTCATAATTCCAATAAAACATCCAAACGGAAGCTACGGGATTGCTAACCGCATCATAGGCTGTTGGAATAGCCCATCCGTCTAAACAATGATTGGCAGTGAGAAAGTAGGGTTTGAAGTCTCCATATCCATTATTCAATAATGATCCTGTACACCAACGAGTTCCTCCATCTACTAATATTAAGGCAACACTGGTTTTTTCATTTTGCCAATTGTTACCATCAGAGCAGTTAATATTTCTCTGACAAGAACCTGAGTCACCAAACAGTTTATGTTTGATTCTATTGACTGATTTGTATCCATGCACCACGTTGGAAATAGAAATTTCCCCTAAACCGATTACATTTGTGGGTTCAAAGTATTCTAATATGATTTCATCTCC
Source organism: Bacteroidota bacterium (assembly GCA_020627525.1). Taxonomy (GTDB): domain Bacteria; phylum Bacteroidota; class Bacteroidia; order Chitinophagales; family UBA2359; genus JAHDGP01. The sequence continues at coordinate 6,216 of JAHDGP010000223.1, read as the reverse complement.
TGGAACAACCCCTGTTGCATATCCTGGGCTTTCCCCTCTTATACTATTGTTATTCTTATCAGTAAATCCTCCGATGAAATCACTTTTTTCTTTATTGTAAATGTAAAGCGTTGCATTAGGAGGTAACCAGAACTCATTGTATATCAAATTTATACTTTTAGCATAAGGGCATTGGATTGAAAGTCTCCAAATTCTTCCAGATCCATCGACTAGCTCTTCCCAAGTTCCTGAATTTTTTAAATTGTAATTTACTGGATGCGAATAGCCAAATCTTGTAGGCATTCCTTCCGCATCGTCTGCAAGATCTTGTTGTTCTATAGCCTTCATATCCAGTTTTGGCATTTTTTTGACTGGAATTTCAACTGTTAATGCTTGTTTGAATGATATTGGTTCTCCACCTATGTTTATTTGTGCATTTGTATCTGTAAAATAAAATCCAAGCAAAAACAAAATTGATAAATATCTAAATATTTTATTTTTCATAGCAGTAATTTTTATTTGTAAAATAATTTGAATAATTACTACCTGAATTTAAAATTGTCTTTTCATCTTAGACATTTCTGATTTCAGCGCATTTATTTCGCTTTGCATTTGCTTATTGCGTTTATTTGCTTCAATTGCGTATAGTGTCAACTCTTCAATTTTTTCTAGTAAGGCTTTTTGCATTTCACCAATAGCATAGCCATCTTTTACTTGTTTTTCACTTAGAATGCCAGGTAAGTGCCCCAATGATTCAATTTCTTCAGCAACGTCTTCTAAAGGCATCAAATTATATTCATCCTTAAATACATAATCTGGCCAGTTGGTAGAATTTTTCACCCAAACCTCTTCTAATATGCCTTCGCCATCAACAATTAGTTCATAAGCGCTTGCTGCTGCTTCCTGCGTACTGTTTGTTCCTATAAATATTTTACCTGAGGCTTTTATATTACCAGAACCATATACTGCCCAGAGTACCAGTTGCAGAACCATAGACACCATATTTAGTACCTGTTCCTGCACTTGTTGCAGAACCATAGACACCATATTTAGTACCTGTTCCTGCACTTTGATTCTGACCATAAACTCCATAAGAAGAAAAACTCCCTGTCGTTATATCTGGTACAAATCCTCTAACACCGTACCAACCACCTGTAAATTCTCCTCCTGTTCCCCAAACTCCTACGTCTGGTACAGAGTATCCTTTTACAGCAATTATATTGGAACTACCTGAATAATTTACTTCTGCATTTATAACACCAGTGTTTTCTGTTGAACTTCCTTGTACATCAAGCTTTGTATCTGGAGTATTTGTTCCTATTCCAACATTACCCCCTCCTCCATCAATATACAAACTATTAAAAGCATTGAATTGACTTGCACCAGTTGTATTTAAATCACCAATTCTTGTACTTCCTCTTGAAGATATATAGGTCGTTCCACCAAATTCATTTAGGTATAAAGTTGAATAACTTGATCCTATCTTGCTTTGTAAATTAAAGTTATCTAATGCTAAATGGTTAGATGAAGGGTTTCCGATTATGGCATAGCCATTTGCACTTACATTATCTCCATTTTCTACTATAAGACCAATGGGTTCATCAATTCTTTGTTGTACATCAGAAATGTTACTAGTAGACTCACTAAAAACACTTCTTAACTGCAGATTCTGCTTTATTGCCTTATTTATATTAATCGGCTCAACATTACTTTTTGTAGGAGCAATATCTTCTTGTGGTCTATCAGTATTGTTGGTTTGTCCTAAAATGTTTAAACTGAATGTTGATAGAAATAGCATAACTATTCCAATAGAAATCATTATTTTCTTCATAATATTTAAATTTGATGGGTTACAAAATATTATAAAGAAGTCGACATTCTTTATTACTTGGCTAATATAAATATTATTTTCTAATATTAAAAAATACAATGTGATAACTTTAGTTATCAGTATTCTGCACTACTCGTCCCTGTCACTTTAGAATTATGATTCTATTTTAAGTAAATTTTTTTACTTTTTATTACAAAGTTCTTTCAATGTATATATTGTATTTCTTCCTGACGCTATGCCTAATAGAACTATGGGAATGCCAAAGAAAAGCCTTCGTCTATCTATAAAATGATAAACGAAGGGCTACTTAACACTGGGGAATATTCTATTGAATTGCTGTCCTTACTTAAGCAAGATCATTTTTTTAACCATTTGCTTATCGCCTATCTTAATGAAGTAATAGTAGATTCCAGGAGGATAAGAACTTCCATCAAACTCTACATTATGTGTACCTACTGATTTTAACTCATTGCCTAATAGTTCTTCAATCTGCTTACCATCTGCATTTCTTACTATTATGGATACTGGTGCCTCTTGATCGACAACAAAGCTGATAGTAGTCATAGTATTGAATGGATTAGGAAAATTTTGACTAACTATAGATGATTCAAACAATCCTGTTTTACTACTTGATTTGATGGCAAAATTCAAATCGTTGCTTTCAAACTCACCATTTCTCGCCCGTTGAGTCATCAAATCCGTATATGCTTGTGAAGGTTCAAATGGCACATCTTCAACGTCAACGACATATTGCGGTTCATTGTCTCCTGAACGGTAGTATCCAATTCTAACTCTGAATCTTTTTCTTGTTTCTCTCCAACTTATGCAATCATTCCAAATACCATGTTTAATGTAATACCAAGTATTTATATATAAATTTTGGTTGAAAGTCGCAGATGATGTTGAGGAAGGAGTTATAAAACACTGACTTGGAATCCCTGGAACTTCCGTATTTCCTGAAGTACTACCATTGGTTGCATAGTATACATCCCAACAATGTTTAACTGGAATTGAATTGTAATATGCTGTACCTGTTGCAGTAACATTTCCATTATTATTACTGGTAGTTGCTATGTAAAAGTTGGTTGTATAACTTCCTGAACTGCAATTAACAATTTCAAAATCATCTATATATAGTTCATTTAAATAATCTCCACTGCTACTACAACTAGAATAATTTTTAGTCTCATTTCTTAACCATAATTGTGAATAATTGTTATTTGGAGTAAATGTTACTGTATAATAGGTCCAACCACTTGGAGTACTGCCAGGATTTTTGGTCCATACAACTTGATCACTACTAGATATATTAGGTGTAGCTCCACCTGTTGTACAATTAGCATTGCCATATTTGTTTGACTTATTATTGGTCAACACCCAATTTACTTTGAATGAATTGCAGTAAGAATTTCGCTTCCACCTCATAGCAAAAGTTACCGTATACGTATTGCCTGCTTGAAAACTTTGATTTACAGCAATCCCTTCCGTTTGACTTCTATTTGATGTACAACTTCCCTTCCATCTAGAATACATGTGAACATACCTGCTTCCTTCAGCAGCAGAAATTCCTGAATAATTCGAATAGGTATCAGCTGAGCCATTTGTATTTATCCAATTTGAATGACAGTTATAATAAAAAGAATAGGCATGATTGCTACATCCTGATTCAAAGCCTTCTGATAATTGGGCTTTGCTTTCAAAACCAAAAAATAGGCATGAGCATATTACTAGAAAAATAGATGTTAAATTTTTCATGTTTCTAATTTTAAAGTGAAATAATATTATAGGATTTAAATGCACTAAAATCTATATGGCAATATTACTTTCAAATTATTGCTAAATCAACATCACATTTTACAAAAATACTTATGCTATGAGCAGAATCTTTCTTCAGAATACAAGTGTTTGCGATCTGTTAGGGTTTAAAAATACTTACGTAAAATAAATTTACTTTTTAATACAAAGTTCTTTTAAATAATGCTTTAAAATTAACTATTTGTGAAGAATCCAAGTTATGCACTCACAGTCAGTATTTCTAGTTTTTAGCTGTCAAACAAAACTTCAATCTTTTACTTTCCATTACAAAGTTCTTTTAATTTAATTTTGAAACAAAAAAAGAGCATTGCAAGCAATGCTCTTTTTTCTATTTTTATTTTTTACAAATATCTAGCTCCAAATGTATCTCCCTGATTGATGTCACCTGTTTCTATGCCTTTTTTAAACCATCTCAATCGTTGCTCGGAAGTACCGTGTGTGAATGAATCAGGAACAATGTATCCTTGAGTTTGTTTTTGAATTTTGTCATCCCCAATCTGAGATGCGGCATTCAATGCCTCCTCAATATCTCCTCTTTCCAGAATTTGATTTTCAAGATGTGCATGATGTGCCCAAACTCCTGCTAAGAAATCTGCCTGGAGCTCCATTCTTACAGATAAGTCGTTGTATGCCGATTTGCTTATTCTTCCTTTTTGTGAATGCACTTGCTTAGTTATACCCAACTGGTATTGAACATGGTGAGCAACCTCATGCGCAACAACATAGGCCATAGCAAAGTCGCCAGGTGCTTTAAATCTCTGGCTCAACTGTCTATAAAAACTCAAATCTATATATAGTCTTTGGTCTGCTGGGCAATAGAATGGTCCAGATGCAGCACTTGCAAATCCACAGGCTGACTGTACCCTACCATCAAATATCACCATAACTGGTTGTTGGTATCTCTTTCCTAATTGCTCTCTAAACAGCTTATCCCATATAATTTCGGTTTGACGAAGTGTTTTATTAACCAAATCTTCTAATTGATCATCAGGTCTTGCGCCTCTACTGTTTGCTATCTGATTGTTGCCTTGGTTCAGTTGTTTGTCCAGTTGTAAGTCGCTTACTACCCTACCTGGATCACTGGAGAATAAGTAAATAAGTCCGATAATGATAAGAGTCCCGACCCCTATTCCTCCACCTATTTTCACCTTTTGTCCCCGTCTATCATCAACATTTTTACTTCTTTCTAATCCATCTAATTTCATAATTATTAATTTTACATTGAAAGTATTACAATGAAGCCGTTTAGCCTTGAGTTATAATTATATATAATTTAATCCTCAATTACAACCAACTTCTATATTATTCACAAAATAAGTATTGAATTGGATAAAATAAAACATCTTATCAAATTCTCTTATAACTTACGCAAATCTCATTTTTTACTACATCAAAAAGCCCCAGAAAATTCCATCGTTGTATCAAATCAAACCAATATCTAACAAATTTGAATTGCTTTTTCTCTCTTGTTTCGTTTAAAAGCCTCGTCTTAGCACTGCTAGGTCTGCATTTCTTGCTTTCTAAAAGATAAAAATCATTTTAAAATTTTCGTTCCAAGTTATTCTGAATTGATACTATGCTCAAATTAAACGTTCTCAAACTTTCTGTATCCTATTACACATTGGAAAACAAAATATTTGTAGAATGTATAATCCTATTAGTAATTCGTCTAAAACCTTCCTTACTTTCATAATAACTGCTCTAGTTATTGTTCTTTTTTCAAGCTGTTCTGACAGTGGTTGTACCAATATATACTCCGATAACTATGATGAAGATGCAGTTGAAGACGACGGATCTTGCATTTTGTCAAGAGAAAAATTTATTGGGACCTTCTTTGTAAACGAAACCTGCCAAACAGGCTTAGATAGTTACCAAATCGAAATATATGAATCAGACTTTACTGATTATCAAATTGTTATTGTCAACTTATACAATGCAGGAGGAACCGTAATAGCCAATATTGAAGACAGTTATTTAGATATTTTTAACCAAGTTGACCCCAATTCCGGTGCAACTTATTTTGGATCTGGCAGTATCATTGAAAACAGTCTTGCCATCAATTTTTCAATAAACTCGTATGGTTCTATTGATGAATGTACATTTGCTGGCATCAGAGATGATTAAATTATTTGAAAAGAACACAATAAAAATGCAAGGTTTTCCGCTGAATGTATGTTTTTTTTATCTTTGCAAAAAATTTATAACTATGAGAAAATCGAATTTCAAATTAATTCCAAATTTATTTTTGGCTTTAGCACTTATTTTCACAATCAGTTCAACTGTTGGATGTAAAAAAGATGATCCAGACAGAGATAAGTTCTTAGCTACATACTCTGTAATAGAGACTTGTGGAAGTGGTACTGATTCATACAATATTACAATTTCAGAATCTTCAACTGGAGATGAAAATGTAATTATTTCAAACTTGTACAATGCTTCAGGAACATTAAATGGTACTGTAAGTGGTGACGACCTTACGGTTGCAAACCAATTAGATACTTCAAGCGGATACTCTTTCGATGGAAGTGGTTCTATTTCAGGAGAAACATTGACAATGACATTTACAGTTGCGGGAGATGGTGCAGTTGATA
>JAHDGP010000222.1 GCA_020627525.1 Bacteroidota bacterium | reverse complement strand
AGATTTAACAATCTTAACCCCTTCCTTTTCAAGCACTAATTTCTCAGCAGCATTTAGTTCAAAAACTTCTTTCATATTGCGAACTTGCCCATAGGGAACATTTTCCTTTTCAAATAGTGAAAACAGCTCTTCACTACTCCATAGCTTTATTTGATCTTCAAGAATTATCGCCACCTTATTTCGATTTGACACTCTACCTTCATTTGTAGCATAAGCAGGTAGAGTTGCCATTTTAGCAATTCCTAATATTTTACAAAGGTTCTTAAACTGTTGATCACTACCAACAGCCAATACAAACTCTTTTTTATCTGCTGTTGAAAACAAATCTCCATAGGGTGCAATATTCGGATGTCTTGTTCCCATTCTGTGTGGAATATGTCCTTCCATTAAATAATTGCTCGCCTGATTTGCCAATGAAGCGATGGCTGAATCAAAAAGGGACACTGTGATTTTAGATCCTTTTCCAGTTTTGTATTTTTTAATCAATGCAAATAAAATACCTTCTTTCATTTGATGCGCTGTGAGCAAATCAATTAGCGCAACAGGCATTTTCACAGGACCGCTTGTGTGGTTTCCATTCATAAACATAAAACCTGTCTCAGCTTGCAAAACAACATCGTATGCGACTCGTTTTTCTCCTTCTCCAAAGCCTGTTATTTTTCCATAAATAATAGTCGGATTGATTGCTTTAAAAACTTCATAATTAACTCCCAACTTAACATCAGCTCCCGTCTTAAAATTACTGATAATAATATCTGCATCTTTGGCAATTTCCATCAAGTGTGTCAAATCACTTTCATTCTTAAAATCTAACATCAAACTTTCTTTGTTCCAATTCACACTTTCATAGTAAGCAGAAGTTGGTTTAGATTTATCTTCAGAAGGCAATTTCCATTGTCGGGTTACATCCCCATTGGTTGATTTATTTTCCACCTTGATCACTTTCGCACCAAGCTCGGCAAAAAACATTCCAACACTCGGTCCAGCCAGCACACTCGCCAATTCAATGACTTTAAGGTCTTTGAAAATTTCATTCATTTGGTGAAGTTAATGCGAGAATGTGATAATGCTGGAATGCGTGAATAAAAAATATTCTCGCATTATCTTCATTCTTGTATTCTCGCATTAAAATAGCGAACAAACATTCCGTATTAGTTGTTAACTTTGCAGAATATTTATCGAGTAGAAATGACGGAAAAGAGTAAAAAAACGCTTGCTTACTTATTGATTGCTGCCTTGTTTATTTTGTTTGTACAAGTTGCGCTGGGAGGAATCACACGTTTGACAGGTTCGGGTTTGTCTATGACAGAGTGGAAACTGATTCAGGGAACCATTCCACCCTTGAATGAAGCAGATTGGCAAGAAAAATTTGAGCTGTATAAAACGATTCCCCAATATCAATTACTGAATAAAGGAATGAGTTTGAGTGAGTTTAAATCCATCTTTTTTTGGGAATGGGCACATCGGGTTTGGGGACGATTTGGCTTCATGTTCATTCTTGGAATTTTTGCTGTTATGGGCATCAGAAAAAAACTAGATGCGCAGGCAGTCTTTCGGTTTGGTATGTTACTCTTTCTCTACTTTTGTCAGGGCTTAATGGGTTGGTTTATGGTAATGAGTGGCTTGAGTAAATTGACAAGTGTGAGTCATTATCGTTTGGCGGCACATTTGGTTTTAGCTTTGCTTTTGTTTGCTTATATTATATGGTGGGTTGCAGACTTACTAGTGAACAAAGAGCAAAAAGTTACAGAACCTGCTCTTCGAAAATATGCTTGGATTATTACAGCTATAATGTTGGTACAGATCGTTTTTGGTGCATTTATGTCAGGATTAAAAGCTGCACCAAACTACCCAAGCTTTCCCGATATGAATGGACAATTCATTCCCGACAATTTATTTTTCATGAAACCACTGTGGATCAATTTTTTTGAGAACATTACTACCATACAGTTTACACATCGTGGTATTGCCTATTTACTTTGTGTATTGATAATGATTTATTGGTGGCGTGCCAGAAAGATTGTTGCTAATAAACTGTTTAATATTAGTATAAACTTGTTACCGATCATATTGGTAATACAAGTAATATTGGGTGTTTTGGTTTTGTTAAATTCTAATAAAGGCATCCCTGTCGGATTTGGAATTTTCCATCAAGCTTTTGGACTAATATTGTTTTGTACAATGTTGTTTGGTGATTTTTTGTATAGCAAAGATTTGCGAGCTTAGGATCATTCAAAAAATAACTTCGACATTTGAACTGCAAGATATTCTGATCTACTGCGTCAAAAATGCTCACCTTAGCCCTGCTAGGTCTGTGCTTTTTTTCCTTGTATATCAAAATATCTTTTTGTTGAAATATCGAATTTATTATTTAAACGATCCTTAGTGTTTAGATTGAATCTTTGTTTTAAAGTATAAAAAACCCCACTAAGTTTTTTGAATTTAAGTGGGGTTTAATTTTTAGCTTTCAATATTTTACTCACTCTTTACAAATCTCTTTAAAATCAATTTACCTTCCGCATCTTCTGTTTTAAGTAAATAAGTTCCTGTTGGCAGTTCTGAAATATCTATCATCATATTAGAGTCATTAATAGATATTGATTTAAGAACCATACCAGATGCATTCATAATTGTTATATTGCCGAATTCAATATTTTCTTCTAGTTCAACATTGATAATATCTCTTGCTGGATTTGGATAAACACTAATGTTTGCAATGCTTGTAGAGTTTCCAGTTAAGACAGTTTTGTTCGAAACATTTCTACAATTAGGACCAACACAAATCTCTGAACAAGCCTGATCTGTGCATGGTTCCATTCCTTCAAATTGAACCGTTACAACGTGACAAACAGTATAAATGCCTGGCGCACTGTAGGTGTGTATGCCAGAAGTACCAGAAGTACCATCTCCATAAGTATAATGGCTATCTACTCTGCTACAATCAACACCTGAACCTCCTTGAGACGTACCACTTGAGAAAATAATAGTCATTCCATCAGGAGATTGTAATCCAACTTTTGGTGGCTGAATTTTCAATAGACAAGCTTCACAGGAGTCATCTCCACCACCGAAATCATCAATACATACGAAACCATGAATTTGCTTTTGAGCACTTATTGAACTAACAGCAAAAAAAAGAGTTATTAAGGACAAGAAAAAATACTTCATAAATATTAGGTTTAAATTATTGGAATAAATGCTTACTCTATTTTGAGGCTTTTCAGCAATCCGCCTTTACATCATTTTGCGCAAAATGCATGAATCAATATTAAAATTTGATATTGTAATGATAGTAAAGAGAAAAGTCTGATAAAAACACAAAAAAAGAGTATTTGCTCAATCTATTTTGTTAAAATACAAAGACACAAATGCATAAAAGCTGTTAAATGCAATGGTTTTAATTCATATATTTATTATAAAAATACTCAATACAAAACACATTAATTTTTTTTATACTTTTTGTCTTTTTCCAAAGAAAGATCAATAATGAAGATTTAGTTGGAAAAAATTTCCAAAGAAAAAAAAATAACTATTCAAGTATGGTGGTTCAAAATCTAAGTCTTTAATTACAAGATCGCTTAAATTTTGAACCACTAACTATTTATTATTCTTTGATAAATTTCTTTAAAACCAAATTACCTTCTGAATCTTCAGTCCTAAGAAAATACACGCCTGTTGGCAATTCTGAAATATCCATCATCATATTTGAACCAACGGCAGCAGTCGATTTAAGAATCATTCCAGCTGCATTCATAATGATTATATTTCCATTGCCAACCTTGTTTTCAAGTTCAATATTAATAATATCTTTAGCTGGGTTTGGGTAAATATTAACATTTGATGCAACAGAGTTCCCATTTAAAAATGTCTTACTAGATTCACACCCTACACATATTTCTACACAACTTTCCTCGGTACATGGTGGATGCCCTGTCTGTTGAACAGTAACAACATGGCAAATTTCATAAAGACCTGGCGAACTATAAACATGTCCAGGATTTGTGCCTTGCGTTCCATCTCCATAAGTAAAATGGCTATCAATCACTCTACAATCTACAGCAGAACCGCCTAAACCTATATTTGCATTAATATGTACAATCAAGCCAAATGGAGATTCAGTAACAACAGGTGGATGTACTCTTAACTTACATGCTTCGCAAGAGTCATCCCCCGTATATGACGTTGGAAGATTACAATCTACACAATCAAATTGAGCATTTATTGAACTAAGGGTAACAAAAAGTGTCAAAAAGGACAGGAAAAAATACTTCATAATTATTAAGTTTTAAATTATTAGAATAAAATGCCTACTCTATTTCAGGCTTTTCAGCAAAACGCCTTTATATCATTCAGCATAAAATGAGTCAATACTATAAATTGAGAATATAATATTAGTGAAAAGAGAAAGTTTAAGAAAACCACAATAAACTTGCGTTTACTCAATCTAATTAGTTAAAATTTAAAGGTACAAATACATAAAACCTAATATATTCAGTTATATTATCTGATATATCAATTATACAGATACTCAAAACAAAACAGCAGTTTTTATTTAAATATTTATTTTTGTTTTAATAAAAAAATGACATAACACTGATAAATCAAACAAGTTTCCTTCACCAAAGAGGGGGAACTATTTAAGTATGGTGGTTCAAAATCTAAGTCTGTAATTACAGGATCGCTTAAATTTTGAACCACTAACTATTTATTATTCTTTAATAAATTTCTTTAAAACCAAATCACCTTCTGAATCTTCTGTTCTAAGAAAATACATGCCAGTTGGCAATTCTGAAATATCTAGCATCATATTTGAACCTACAATAGCAGCTGATTTAAGCACCATTCCAACTGCATTCATAATACTTACATTTCCATTGCTAACCTTGTTTTCAAGTTCAATATTAATAATATCTTTTGCAGGATTTGGATAAATACTTACATCTGTTTTACCATCATTTAAAACAGTTTTACCCGCAGTATTTTTGCAATTAGGACCAACACAAATATACGAGCATTCTCTCTTAGTGCAAGGAGCTAAATTTCCATATTGAACAACAACAACTTTGCAAACTTTATAAATCCCTGGTGTACTATAGTTATGATTGTTAGAAGTACCTGTAGTACCATCTCCATATTCATAATGTGTACTAAGTCTTGTACAACCAACATCTAAGCCACCTGCACCTGAATTAGCTGAGAAAGAAATAAACATCCCGTCAGGAGATTGTAGTCCAACAGTTGGTTCTTGTATTATCACTTGACAAGCTTCACAAGAAGTATTGCCCTCTCCAAAAGCAACTAGATTTCTTATCTGTTTCTGAGCATCAACAGAACTAACAGCAAACAACATGGTTAAGATTAAAAATAAAAATTTCTTCATAATTATTAGATTTTAAATTATTAGAATAAATGCCTACTCATTTTGGGCTTTTCGGCAATCCGCCTTTATCCCATTTTGTACAAAATGAATCAAATCACAATTAACTTGATAATGCAATTATATTCATAGAGACAGTTTGAAAAAACCACAAAAAGTCAGCATTTACTCAACTTAAATAATTAAATCTAAAAAAGCACAATACATAAAGCCGAATAATTACAAGTACTTAATCGCACATATTAGTTTTAATTATTCTCATAAGAAAGAAGAACTCTAAGATTAAGTTTATTAGAAGGAAACTTCGAATTTCAGGAAAGCTTGAACATAAATAGTCGCAATAGATAGGTAAATAAAAAGGAGGTGTGTATTAGGTCTAACACCCCCTTTTTAAGTCAAAACCATTTGCTTGATTGCTGTGTCATTCGCATTGTTAGAATTGCCAGTTTTTAAATATTTTTTTTAATGTAATGGGGAAACTTAAGCCTAGCAAAGCAAGGAAAACATTCTTTACAATAAAGTTTAGAATGTCTTCCTTTGAGTTAAACCCAATAGCGCTTCGAGTTGATTTGAACAGGTAAAATGAGAAAAGACACGTAAACAAAACCCTTTCTCTGTTTTGATCATCTATCAAAACTACTTCCACCAACTCTCAGCAATTTTGCTAAGTAACTAGTTTATTTTTATAGCATCTCTCAGGTAAATTCCATTGAATGGATGCTAATTGATTCTATCAACAGCTTGATGGGTCAAATTTGGACATAATTTGTAGCAACTCCAAGCTCAAAAAATGGCGCTTATTAAAAATCATACCACCAAAAAACACACACAATTATTTGATTAACAAATATTTACAATCAACTTTCATTATAAAAAAGCGGAACTTTTTTCACTATATTTGCATTATATATTTTTTTCATTAGTGTAAATATGCCAGTAAACAAGAAATCACTAATGGCTTTTGATTTGATAAAGTCATTGACACCGGGGGAAAAGCGATATTTCAAAATGTTCGTTTCTACCTTTGAGCGCACAAATAAGACGTATATTAAACTATTCAATGCAATTGATAAGCAATCTACTTATGATGAAAAGACAATCAAAACTAAATTCAAAAATGAAAGCTTTGTAAAACACTTTGCTGTTGTTAAGAGTAACCTTTGTAACACGATATTAAAATCATTGAGATTTTACCATAGTGAAAACAATCCACAAGAAAAGGTTAATCAGCATATGAGTAATAGCTTAATATTAGTCAGAAAAGGAAAACGTGACCTTGCATCTTACCATCTAAAAAAGGCCTTGAAAGTTGCTGAAGAAAACTCTTTATTTACACAGCAATTAGAAATACTAAATTGGAGTAACCATATAATGTTTAGAGATATAGTGCTAAGAGACTCTATTCATGAAAATCCACTACAACAGTTTTCTCTTCCACTGCAACACCTCAAAGTAATAAAGGATTTACAAAAGTCAATTAAGTTAGAATTCAACATTAGACTATTCCGCTTTAAAAATTTAGATAAAATACGAACTAAAAAATCACATAAATACCTGAAAAAATTTGTTAATAAACCACTCTTAAAATTTCATGAAAAATCACGCTCTCCTATTGCTCAAGAGAAAAAACTATCTGCAAAATTTCAATGTTATTTGTGCTTAAAAGATTATGAACAGGCTTTTATAACAAGTCAAAACATGATAAAATTAACAAATTACATGCCCAAGCCTCAAACTGTTCTTAGTATACATGCAGATCATTCATATGCATCGTTAAGAATAAAATCTTGGAAAACTACTAAACAAATATTAAATAAATGTTTGGAATTATATTTAGAATTAGCGCCTAAGATAAAGTTCACTAATCCTGAATCTAAGTTATTTGAAATGATGCATTTTTGCGAATTACTATATCATCTTTTTCATTTAAACTTTGATGCTATTATTAACACTCTACCAAAAGTGGAAAAAGAGTATAGTAATATTGAGGACAAGACTTCTGCATCAGATTTCTGGACATTCAATTATCACTTTTCATATGGTCATTTTATTATTGGAGAATATGAAAATGCTCAAAGTTTCATTGTAAAACTATTGAACAAACCTGTTCTAAAAAACAGAAAAGACTACTTTATTGCAACGCAAATTTTAAACTTATTCATTCATTATTTATAGATTTAAAGTAGTCAATA
>JAHDGP010000221.1 GCA_020627525.1 Bacteroidota bacterium | reverse complement strand
TATTGTATTATTAGTTCATTATAATATTATTGATAAAACAACTGAACAAAACTAGATAAAAAAAATATTGACTTAGCTGTCCTCCTTTCAAGCAAAGGGTATTCATTGTAAACAACGCAAAAAACAAATAATGACTACCCAACAAGAAAAAAATAGAACTATAAATTATGTAATTGATGCCACAAATGTTTGTAATTGGCATGTAGCCAATAAAGGCATCAGAACAAGCAATAAAAATGAACACAATTCTAATGTATCTCTTGATACATTGTTGAAATTAGTTAACATGTTGCTTGATGCAAACAAAACCTTTCAATGCATCTTTGATGCAAATACCTCTTACAATCTTCCTGAAGAAGAAAAATACATCTATACCAGTTTATTAAGCGAATACAAGGATTACTTTTATCAAGTTACAGGCGGTATAAAGGCGGACTCTTTTGTGCTATCTATTGCAGCAAAATATTCTTCTCGTGTCATCAGTAATGACAACTTTTCAGATTATCAAGGAATGTATCCTTGGGTAAAAAGAGATGCCAACCCGCAAAGACTTTTCAAAGGTGGGATTCCAATGATTGCGAGTATTAAAAACTTGGTTTTACCTGAATTGAATTTAAATGCAGCCATTGAAGAATCGTCAGATGTATTATTCAACGAGCTTAGAAGAAAATTGGGCTACGGTAATGTGAGATATAAAGGTCAAATTCAAGAGTTTGACAAGCAAAAAGGAGTAGGGGCTATTTCTATTGAAAATGGTGAAGATGTGTATTTCAATCGTTCTCAGTTGAACTTAGAAATTGGTGATAAGGTAGAATTTTTTATTAAAATAAATGATGATAAGAAAACTTATGCTTCAGACATTCATCTTCATAGAGAAAAAAAATCTGCATTAGGACCTAGAGTTTGGCCTTATAATGAAATCTTTGAAGGAACCATTGATTGGTTTGATGAGAAAAAAGGCTATGGAGCTATTGCTGAAAATGAAGGAAACAAGGACAAAACATTGTTTTTCTTTCTTGCTGGATTTGAAGAAGGAGTAACCCCTGAGCCAGATATGTCAGTTGTCTATGAAAAGAAAGTAAATAAGCGTGGTACATATGGTACAAATATCAAGGTTGGTCAAGCTGCTGATTTCATTATGTTGAAAGAGTATATGAAAGATTTAGGCAAAAATGGAGTGGTCGCTGATACAAAAGTGGATGCAATGAAAGCAGAAATTGAGTCGCTTAAAAATATCCGTAATCAATACCAACAATTGCTATTGACAAACAATGATCAGTTTTTTGGAGGAGTTGTGAAATCAGCAACAGATGAAGGGGGAGTTATTAAATTGGATAATTGTAAACTTGATGTCACATTTGAATATAAAAAATTAAAACTTAGAAAAAAATCTTTAAAAGAAAATCAAATAGTTCAAGTGAAAATGGGTTATTCTAGTAAAGGTGTTTATGTTAAATTTATAAATATGAGGGTAGGAGAAGCTTCTAAAGCTGCTCCTGAAAAAGCTTCTAAAGCTTCAAAAGGAACCAAAGCAAACAATGCACCTGTAGAACCCAATAAGCCTGAAAGTCTCAAAGTTGGTGCTAAAGTACCTGAAAATAAAGGGAAAAATAAAGGGCACAATGTCAATAAGGAACAGAATACTAAAAAAGATAATAAGCCTAAAGTAGATCCTAAATCAAAACAAGAGAAGTCGCAGAAAAAAAATCAGAAAAGTCAACAGAAAGATCAAAAGAACAGAGAGCCGAAAAATGACGGGAAAGGCAAAATTGAAACTAAAAAGACTGCTGATAAACAGAAAAAAACTGCTGTAAAAGCCTCTGCTGCCAACTCCAAAGAATCTACGAAAGAAAAAGCAAATGGAAATGCTATTTCTTATACAGATAAAGCTGGTAATGATAACAAACTTATTTATTGGGCTAAAAACAAGGAAAATGAACTGTTTTTAGTAGCAAATAGATTAAGAGCGAAAGACTCTGAAATTGATGTTTGGACTTTTAAAAAAGAAGATGTCAAGCCTGAGTTTTTGAAAAAAGTATTTCAGTCGACTGGTAAAATTGATACCAGAACTTTTCCAAAGAAAAGAGAGCACACTATTAAACCATTTAGCTCTAAAAATTTAGTGCCTGATAATTTTAAATTGACAGGAGTAACTAGAAAATTTATTCAGAAAATTTCTAATCAATGGAACCTGAATTCCAATCAATTAGATAATTATGAATTGTTGAAAAAAGAGATTACCAAAATCTATAAGAATATCGGCAAACTCAAGTTCAACGATGATAAAACAAACAACGCTGCTGTAAAATTAGGTGATTCAATTGTGCAAATGGTTCAAGAAAAGAAATTGACTGAAGAGCAATCTATCGTCTTAAGAAAAGGTATTAATCAGTGTTTAGAGAAACTTCATACCCTTCCAAAAGGTAAAAAGAAGTAACTTTGGTATTAGTAGGAGAAATCCTTCATTTAAAAACTAATTGATTGGAGCAATAAACAATTTTTACTGTTCCAATGGTATAAAACGATCTTTTATGAAATTTGGAACTAAAAGTGTTCACGCAGGGGTCTCTCCAGATCCTTCTACAGGAGCTATTATGACTCCAATATATCAAACATCTACCTATGTGCAAAAGGCACCTGGTGAGCATCTTGGTTATGAGTATGCAAGAACTCAAAATCCTACAAGGGATGCACTGCAAAAAAGTTTAGCAGCACTGGAAAATGCAAAACATTGTGTTGCTTTTGGTAGCGGTTTAGCAGCAGTTGATGCAATTGCCAAACTTTTAAAACCTGGAGATGAAGTGATTTCAACTAATGATTTGTATGGAGGAACTTACAGAATCTTTACACAAGTATTTGGACCTTACGGATTGACATTTCATTTCAAACCTTTCGATAACCCAAATGATATTCTACCTCTTATTAACGAAAATACAAAAATGATTTGGGTTGAAACGCCAACCAACCCAATGGTTAATATTGTTGATATTGAAGCGATTTGTAAAATTGCTAAAGCACACAATATTTTAGTTTGTGTGGATAACACTTTTGCAACACCTTATTTGCAAACACCACTTGATTTGGGAGCAGATATTATTACACATTCAGCTACTAAATACCTTGGTGGACACTCTGATGTAGTACTTGGTGCAGCTATTTGCAACAATGATGCGATTGCTGAAAAGTTGGTTTATCTTCAAAATGCTTGCGGAGCAGTGCCTGGTCCAATGGATTGTTTTTTAGTTCTTAGAGGAATAAAAACCTTGCACTTGAGAATGAAACAACATTGTGCTAATGGAGCAATTATTGCAAACGCCCTTAAGAATCATCCTGGAGTTGATAAAGTTCATTATCCAGGTTTGGAAGAGCATCCAGGTCATGAAATTGCTAAAAAGCAAATGAATGATTTTGGTGGAATGTTATCTTTTTCATTGAAAAATGATACTATTGAAGCAGCCATTCAATTGATGCAAAATACCAAGATTTTTGCTCTTGCCGAATCATTGGGTGGGGTAGAATCTCTTATTGGGCATCCAGCTACAATGACGCATGCCTCAATTCCATTAGAACAACGTATGAAAACCGGAGTTACTGATTCATTAATTAGACTGAGTGTCGGTATAGAAGACCCTGAAGATTTAGTGGAGGATTTAACAACCGCAATCGATGCAATTTCAACGGAAAAGGTAGATGCATTAGTTGGTTAGTACTGGACATAAGTAAACAAGTATTTGTTCTATTTACCAACTCTAAACAAATTAAATGAAAGTTATCACTGATAGGAAGTCTTTAAAAGACTTCCTTGATGAGAAAGTGGAGCTATATAATCGAAAAGATTTTATAAAAGATGATCCTATTTCTATACCTCATTCACTTTCTAAACTCCAAGATATTGAAATAATGGCGTTTTGGGCTGCAACGCTAGCTTGGGGACAGAGGAAAACAATTATCAATAAGTGCAATGAACTTCTAGGCTTAATGGACGGAGCACCTCACGATTTTGTAATGAACCATCAAGAAAAGGATCTTAAGCGATTCGAAGAATTCAAACACAGAACTTTTCAACCTATTGACACACTATATTTTATTAAATTTTTTAAAGATTTTTACACAAACAATAAGTCTTTAGAATTAGCTTTTTCAAATGGTTTATCAAACAATGATGAGCATATTGAAAAGGCGTTGATAAATTTCCATAATGTATTTTGTAGCTTAGATGATTTTCCACAAAGAACAAGGAAACACATTGCTACACCAGAAAGAAAATCTACTTGTAAAAGATTATGCATGTTTTTAAGATGGATGGTTCGAAAAGACAAAAAAGGAGTAGATTTTGGATTATGGAAGAAAATTAAACCAAGCCAATTGCTTTGCCCTTTTGATATTCATGTAGAGCGAGTTGCTAGAAAATTAAACCTAATTAATAGAAAGCAAAAAGATTGGAAAACGGTTTTGGAATTAGGAGAAACCCTTCGAGAATTTGATCCCAACGATCCCACTAAATACGATTTTGCTCTTTTCGGACTTGGCGTATTTGAAAAGCATTATTAAACAAATCTAAAAGGTAGCCACGTCATTTTGAAATTTTCGCAACACAAAGGTAGCCACGTCATTTTGAAATTTTCACAGCGCAGCGCAGAAAATGTCCAGAATCCCATTGTCGTTAAGGCCAAAGTCGAAGCACGGTTGCTGAGCGAAAGCCGAAGCACTGTTGCTGAGCGAAAGTCGAAGCACTGTTGCTGAGCCGAAGCCGAAGCACTGTTGCTGAGCGAAAGCCGAAGCACGGTTGCTGAGCCGAAGCCGAAGCACGGTTGCTGAGCGAAAGTCGAAGCACTGTTGCTGAGCCGAAGCCGAAGCAAAAAAAAGCCCCTCCGATAAAAAATACCAGAGGAGCTTTCAAGTTTTATTTATAATTTACCTAACCTACTACTTTGTAGCAGCTTCTTCAGCACCTTCAGGAACCAAAATGTTAGATTTTACAGTCAAACGAGTTGGATTTGGATCTGTATTCGCTTGAATTGTAACAGTTTTTGTTTGTTTTCCTTTTTTACCTTTAGAAGAGAACTGAATTTTGATTTCTCCTGTTTCTCCTGGAGCTACTGGAGCTTTTGGCCATTCAGGAACAGTACATCCACAAGATCCTTTTGCACTTGAAATAATCAATGGCTCTGTACCTGTATTTGTAAATTTAACAACATCTTTTACTTCATCACCTTGTGTGATATCACCAAAGTCTACAACAGTTTTGTCAAATTCAATAGTTGTTTTAGGTAAGTCTGGATCAACTTGAGCAGCTGCAGTAGGATCAGTTTTTGCTGCTGACGCTGGATTAAGTGCATCTTTAACATTTTCTACAGCTTTTGAACTTGCAGTTGTTGCTGCCTCTTTTGTATCCGCTGCGCTCTCTTGATTACATGCAACGAAACCAATTGTAATCATAATTGCGAACAGGAATGATACTAAATTTTTCATTTTTAAATGGATTTAAATTTTAATTAATAATATTTTTTTCTTTGTTGATAACAAATGTAAAACATAAAGTTTAGTTATACAACTAAACTATTAGTTATTTAACTATTTTTATAAAAAAAGACCTTAATCATTAAAATTAAGGTCCCTATAGTTTGAACTTTGTAATTCATTACCAAAATGTTTAACTAATTTGATTCATTAGTTAGTGGTATTATCTTCTCTCGGAGGCAAGCCTAATGCTGCCCACTCCTCATCTGTAAGTGGAAGAACAGAAATATATGTTCTGTTTTTTTGTTTGGTAGTAAACTTAACTTTACCATCTATTTTAGCATAGATAGTGTGATCTTTACCAATTCCCACACCTTTACCAGGGTGAAATTTTGTGCCTCTTTGTCTAACAATAATGTTTCCAGCAATAGCCAATTGATCACCATATACTTTTATACCAAGACGTTTACTTTTACTGTCTCTTCCGTTATTACTACTACCTGCTCCTTTTTTATGTGCCATTTTTTTTAATTTTTCTTTTTAAACAAAAGAATTAAGCAATACTATCAATTTTTATTTTAGTCAATGCCTGACGATGACCATTTTTTACTTTATAGCCTTTTCTTCTTTTCTTTTTAAATACAATAACTTTATCACCTTTTAAATGATCAACTATTGTGCCTGAGATTGCACTTCCTGATACAGTTGGATTTCCAACTCTTACAGCACCACCGTCATTTACCAATAAAACTCTATCAAATTTTACTGAATCTCCAGCAGAACCACTCAGTCTGTTTACAAATAATTCTTGACCTTGTTCAACTTTCATTTGTTGTCCAGCTATTTCTACGATTGCGTACATAATTTTTTAAATTTTGGAAGGCAAAGGTAATAAATGTTATTCATATATCATAAATTATTTTTGATATGAAGTTTTTATTTGAAATTTGTTTCTTTACGTTGTTGGGTTTTTATTGTTTTCTGTAGTATATTTGTATATCTGTTATGTCTTCAGAGTCTGCGTTTAGTAAATAGATGTTGATTTATTAGGGTTTTACTCATAAAAACCAATATATTCTTTATCTAGTTGACAGTGACTAACTATTAATATTTAGGTCTGTCTAAAGGGTAAATATGATTAGTCTTTCTTAGAAAGACTCGTTTTATGGAAGACAATTATATTTCTATATGTGTTGAATTTTAGTTGCAGTACAAAAAATATACTGCCAAAATTATTGATGATTTATCTGTATCTGGTTGATATATAGTATTTTATAGAAAGTTGATTGAAATAGCTGTTCAGCTCTTATATCTTTTTCTCTAAATTTACGTATTATATTCAATTGGTGGATTAATATATCTATTATAAAATAACTTAAATAACTAAGCAATATTTGTTACAAAGATTAGCTATGAGAAAAAAAATACTGCCCACTTTGATTTTTCTATTTGCAGTTTGCTTTTCAATGCAAGCCCAAACAATTGAAAATCAAGTAATATCTACAGCAGGTATTACACAAAGCTCAACCAAGGGTACCATTTCTTGGACCGTTGGCGAAGCATTGGTCGGAACTGTACAAGTTCAAGATAGAATGCTGACTCAAGGTTTTCATCAACCATATCTTATTGACTGTGGTTTTGAATTCGAAACTGAAATTAACTGTATAGGAGATGATGAATATCTTTTGACAGTAAAAACAAACAACGCCAAAGAGTATACTTTGACTGAATCTGATAAAATTCAATTTAAAGGTGCTTTGAATGATGGGGTTGTTATTGGTCCTTTCCAAGCCCAAAGTGCTGTTAAAGCAAAATTAGAATTGGTTAACCAATCTTATTGTTCAAAAACAATCAATATCGATGAAATTGATTGTCAAAGCGAGTCTTTCCAAATATTAACTGCTCAAGGAGAAGTTAGGGCAGATGGAAACCTTGTTTCTTGGACTACTTTTGGTACTCTTAAAAGTGGTAATGTAGTTTTAGAAAAATCTATTGATGGTGAAAGATTTGAACAATTAATTAGCTATAAACCAAGTGCAAATAATTTTGATCAATCTTTTATTGACAATGAAGCTAGCCAAGGGTTGAACTCTTATCGTGTTGTTGAATATAATGACAATAACGACATTGTCGATCTTAAAGA
>JAHDGP010000220.1:289-7619 GCA_020627525.1 Bacteroidota bacterium | reverse complement strand
GTTTTTCCGAATTCTATGAGATTGATCATCGCTGTATTGAAATAGAATCGTACTTTCTTCTTTATTAAAATCAATAAAAGCTGCATCAAAAATACCTTGGTCATTTTCTTTTTTTGATTCGACAGTATCTAACCAAAGCGAAGCAAAACCATTGCTGACCCTAACAGGATCAGGATTGTCTCCAACTTTGCTACAAAGTAATTCTCTTACAATAAAACCCAGTAATTTTTCATAATAACTTCTAACAACAGGATCAGCATTGTAATAGGCTTTGTGAAAATCATTGACTTGTATTTCATTGTATTTAGGCCAAGAGAATCTTTGATCACTAAGATTGATAAACTGCAATAAAACGGCAGCCTCATCATTTTTTAATTTTGTTAAAATGTAAGCTATTAAATTTCTGGTCTTGAGTAATGTGGATTCTTCATTAAATCCAGCAGCCACAAAGCGGTTTGGGTCTTCCGATTTGGAATAGAAAATAGAGTTGGTTCCACGCCTGTTTTCAAAAGTAGATTTCAATAAACAATGATATGCTACAGCTTGAAATTTATTGTTGGGCCAATTGCCTTGCTTGGGAAAACTACCGCTTTTTACCTCAATAACATTTCTGTTTTCTCCTTCCGTTGTCATTACATCCAAACGACCTAGTAAGCCGTATTTTTCAGAAATAAATGTTGGTTCAATAGTGGTATGAATGCTTTTGTATTGTTCGGCAAACAATCGCAAATTGTAAAAGTGTTCTTGCCTGATGGATTCAGCAATTTCTTGCATTTTATTATCACCATAGTTTGCTGCTGCAAGGGCGTTTTTCTTTTTAAGTTTATCTATTGTTTTGTTGATGTTTGTTTCTGGATTGTGCAATAAAGTATCCAAAACCTCGCCAACCATTATTCCCTTTAAAGCCGCAGGAGAACTTGTTGAAGGCATTAATTTATTCAAGAAAAAAACAAGGTGGTTGATTCCATTGAATTGAAAGCAACTGGCAATTTCAGATGCGTTGATTATATTGTCTGGCTCTAAAATAATGAGGCTGCTAGGGGAGGAGTTGAAAGTATTTTCTTCTGTGGTACTTTTGTAAAAATTGTAAATATTTATCCTTGCATTTATCCAAAGTCTTTTACCCAAATAGTTGAAATTGTTTTTAGGTGTATTCCACAAGCAAATGGTAAAAGGTTCTATCGTTTCATCAAAATCAATGCATTTTATAGCATAATATTGTGCACCATTTTTATGCGTTAATTTATCTGAAACATTCATTACAAATGCTCTTACAAAGTCAATCTGGTCTTTAATTATTTTATAATTTGGGATAAATTTTTCTTCAATCCCATCAAACAATTCTTGCAAGTTGCTTGGAGCTGGAACTTCAGATATAGCCTCAATAATAACAGCAATAGAACGTATTGCCATTCTTAGTTGCTTTAAAGAAACAGTTTCTTTGTCATTAAATATTATTTTGTTGGCAAATTTCCTAAAACCGTGAATTTCCAGTTGCAGTTCCTTGTCAAAGTTTAGTTTTTCTTGCGTATAAACCAATCGTGCAAAGGAGTTAGGGAAAGACATTTTTTCCTCCTTCGTTGCCAGGTTAAAACATTTCTCAGAAATATTTTTAAGCCCTGCAATATGATCTCGCCACGGTTCCTCGGCATACGCAATGCGTGAGATAAGCTCTTGATAGAGACTGTGTGCTTGTTTTTGGTTTATCAAGGCATTTATTATTTTGGTTAATGATCAGTAGCTCTGTACTTTATTACAAATCCTTTTCTTGATTTTCCTCTACTTGTGCTGATGCTACTGAGAGATTAATACCTCCAGTGCTGCCAAAACTTAACTCATAATCTGTAACAATGTATTTGTATTCATCATAATAAGTTATTTTCCTATCAACTAATTCTCTAATGAAGCTTTCAATTTCTATTAAGTTCATTTTTTCTAGCGTATTCAATAAAGCTTGCTCCCTTAAACTTTCCTCAATGGAGCCAATATTCCAGCCGAAAATGAGTAAACCTATAATTTTTGCAACTTCTGTTTCTGTTTCATACTCGTCAATGTAGATCTTTCCGTAATCTAGAATTAACTCTGAAACTGAATGTTTAAATTTTCCAATTTTTAAATTTGATTCAGCAGCATTTTGTAACATTCTTTTTTTTAGAATAGCATTGTTCCTTTCTAAAGTATTTTTTCTATTTTTCTGACTACTGTAATCTATTGGTTTCTTTTTTTTCTTTTTTCTGTTTTTAGATTTAGGCATAATATTAATTATTGAAAGTTTAATTTAACTGTGTCTAAGTTTACGGTAAATTAAATTTTGTCTGAATTTGGCTAGTTTATTTCGGATTTATTCAAAACAGACAAGATTTATTTTCCAGTGTGCTAAGTATTTTAATACCCGACCGTAGTTTGACTCTTCTCAGCAACTTTGGGCAACGCCCAAATAAAGTAATTCATCAATTCAATTATTAAAAAGTAGTACTACGAAAATTAGTGATTGTGTTTATGATTTTCCGCAGCGTGTGCATCTTTCATTGCAATCAATTTTTTCTGATATCTTCCTTGTACAACATCTACTATCACTAAAATGAAAATAACAAAGTAGAAGGTCGTTTTACTCATTGGCGTAACGTGATTTCCGAAAAGCTTTAAATGTGCCAGGTGCCCTCCTTCTGAGAGCAACATTACACCTACTAAGAAAAGGATGAATAAACCCAAAACTTCATACATTCTATTTTTAGCCAAAAAGGTAGAAACACCATCTGCCAACCAAATCATTAGCAAACCACCAATAATAATAGCTGTTGTCATTACCCACAAAACATCAGTCAATGCCATTGCACTTAGAATGGAATCGAAGGAAAAAACAATGTTCATAATTACAATCATGACTATTACAGCTCCGGTCGATTTCTTTTTTGGGGGGGCATGTCCATCTTCTTCAAGCGCCATCATGTGCCATATTTCTTTCAATGCAGTATAAAGAATGAAAACGCCACCGAGTAAGACAATGAGGCTGTGGATATTAAATGTACCATGAATGAAATCACCAAGATGAATGCTAAATATTGGATCTTGGAAGTAGGCAATCAGTTTTACCAGCGCAATCAAAAGGACAATCCTAAGGAGTACAGCTAAACCTATTCCTAATTTACGGACATAGCTTTGCTTATCTGCTGGTGCATTTTTCGATTCAAGTGAAATGTATAATAAGTTGTCAAACCCAAGTACGATCTGGAGCATTACCAGCATTCCGAGGGTAAATATATTGTCAATTGTCAATGTTTCTAACATGGTAGCTATTTTAAGCTGCAAAAATACGTAATTTCTTGAAATTTTAAATTGACAGAAGCTGCTTATTTATCTTGATTTCTGTTATACATTTTCAAATTCTTACCATTTCGAGCGTGCAGACTAAGATTGTTTGATAACTATGGTTATCATCTATTGGAATTTCGAATAATTCTTATTATATTCATATTGGAGATATATAAGTAATGGATATGTGAAATCCATTGATTTTACAATGAAAAATATTTTACATAAGTATCAATTCAGAATAATTTGTAACTAAAATTTTATAATGATTTTTATCTTTTAAAAGGCAAAAAACGCAAATCTAACAGTGCTAAGGCGAGGCTTTTTAACGACTAGTGCTAATCCAAGATTGAGATTTTTGATTTTTACTTCCAGATCAGGAAAGGGTTTTTAAATTAACAAAGTAAAAGTAAAGTTATGGCAAACGTATACATTGGTAAAAAATTCTCATCAGCAAAAATTAGAGACATAATTGATAATGGGAGTGCATCTTTAAACACAAAATTAATAGGCTTTGCCATTAAAATTGTTACTCCAACAATTCTATCAAGATTCAATGAATCAGTTGTTAATCCTGCGTATGATATTAGTTTGACGCCAATTTACATATCATTACAACTGGGAATTGAGCCACTGTTTTCATTTTCAACTGGCAGCAGTTTTATTGGCTTAGATGAGGGAGAACTTATTCCAATAAGAAGAAGCAGGTTTTCGGCGGGTAAAGCGGAAACGATTGAGTTTTATGAAAAACATTTATTGGATCGAGAGTTTGATATGGCATTTATATCTAGAGAGGATATGATGTTGTTGAGTGATTATTCAGATGAGATAATAATCTCTGGATCAGAAATAAATAATGGTTTGCCACATTTACAACCAAGAGAGATGGGAACTTTTTTCTCATTTAAAATTGAAGGTGGCTTACCAGTTGATTTTTCAGATGCAGAAAACCCTTTGAGTATTGATGTATATCCACAAATGCTTTTTGCTTCTCCCTGTCCTCCTTATTGGCGAAACCCCATTGGTTTATCATTAATAAGTGCTTTGTTAAAAGAGCAAGTGAAAGGCGGCGATAAAGAGTATGAAAGAAAAGAGTTATTGGAACTCGCATCTGGCATATATAAAAATTGGGTTGAATTTACAATGCAAGAATTTGATAACAATGATTTAGGCTTAAAAGAACCTAACAGTACAGTTCAGCAAAATAGTTGATGATAAGAACTAAATTCTTTTTTCTTTTATTCATTCTACTTGTTTGTTTAGTAAAATTAAGTAGTCAGGAAAATTGTGTTAATTTTCAATTGTTTAATCAAGAAAATGGAATTTCAAATACAGATTCTCACTCTTTCATTTTTAAGGATAGCAAGGGTTATGTTTGGATTAGTACCAGTAATGGTATAAGTAAATGCAATGGAAATAAATGCAATGATTTTTCATTCACTGAAATAGACCCAAAGGCTTCCTATATTCAAGGCAATTTTTTTGAAGATTCTTTGTCAAATATTTGGTTTGCAACCTATAATTCAATCGTTACTTACAATCAAAAAAGCAATGATTTTACCTCTTTTCAAGTCTTAAATCCTTTAAGTGACAATGATTATTTAAAGGACCATTATCATTTGTTTTATTTAGATCGTATGAAACAAAAAATTTGGTTTCGTGCAGGAAACTATATTTTTTCGAAAAATATTTTTTCAGACGAGTATGATAGATTGCCATTTGAAACAAATGCAGTTCGTTTTATTTATCAAAAGAGTGAAAAGAAAAAGAGTGATAAAATAATTGGTTGTTTTTGGACCAAACCAGGAGTAGATATTTATACAGAAACGAATTTGGATTGGACAAAAGAATACAATGACCTTTCTAGTATAGGTAGCCCTGCGGCGAAAATGGGTGTTCAACAATCTGAATCAGTTTCTTGGATTGCCTCCGATATGGGAATAATTGAGCAGAATATAAATTATGAAAATGTTTTCAAGTTACATCGTCATGATAATACAAGGTTTAATAAAATTTCAGTTCTAAACAAAAATCAATTAATACTTTGCTCTAATAAGGGGTTGGAAGTTTTTGACATTGATAAAAAGGAGATTGTAAAATTTTTTAACAAACAAAACACAGATATAAATGCTCAAATATTTGACTCATTTTATAAGGACAATAATAATGGAATTTGGTTGCCACACAATATTGGTGTCGATTATTTGAAGTTTGAAAATTGTCGCGAACTGAATTTTTATTCAAACAAAGGAAAGAGTTCTTTTAAGGGCATAATTGATATAGTTCAAATAGAAGAAAAACTATTCATTTTAAACAATGAAAATTCAATTGATCAGTTGGCAAGCACCGAGGGTAGATTCGAGCATAAAAAGCGATTGCAAATTACAAACGATAAAATTACGGACAGAAGAATTTACGACATTGATAAGTGCGGGAATGGAAAATTATGGCTGTTGTTTAAGGATGTGATTTGTATTTATGATGAGGGAGAATATACAATTGTCGATAGTCTGCAATCAGGTGATTATTATTATATGCATCATTTAAAAGATGGTACTTGTTTGGTAAGTGGCTCTGAAGAACTTAGAGTGATTTCGGAGAGAGAGAATGGATTTGAAATTAGGAAAAGTAAATATTTTACAGATCCCAAAAATAGCTATCACAGAATATTTGAAAGTACAAATGGAGATGTATATACTTCTATTAATGCTGATGCAATTCAGGTTTTAATCAAAGCCGATAAGTCGTTGAAAACCATAGGGCTAAATGCTGATGTATTGAGTTTTTATGAATGTGTAAATAGCGGGAAAATATGGTTTGGTACTACAAATGGATTGG
The DNA here is from genome assembly GCA_020627525.1 of Bacteroidota bacterium. Lineage (GTDB taxonomy): Bacteria > Bacteroidota > Bacteroidia > Chitinophagales > UBA2359 > JAHDGP01. The sequence goes on along the minus strand of JAHDGP010000220.1, from coordinate 1,469 downwards.
GGTATGTAGATGGGAATTACGATTTTCACTTTGTGCTAAAAAATGAATGGGAGGTAGGGGCTAATAGTGTTTATTCAGTATTGAAAGATGGCAGTCAAAACTTATGGTTTACGACAAATGAAGGGCTTTGGCGATACAATGAGACGAACAAAGATTTAAAAATTTTTAGAAAGGAAAACGGTATTGGAGGTGGCAATTTTAACAATGATTCAAAGTTGGAAATGACTGATGGGAGATTGGCTTTTGGAAGCTCAGAAGGATTGTTGTATTTTAATCCCAAACAGGTTACTATTTCAGGTGTAAATTCTAAAATACAAATCGAAAGTTTTACGGTAAATGATAAACCATTTGATTATGAATTTGATGATAATACTTCTAAAGAAAATATAAAATTGGATTTTAGTGAAAATTCTATAGGTTTGCAACCAGTAGTGCTAAATTATAATTTACCTAAATACAATAAATTTCGATACAGAGTAAAAAACTATCAAGATAATTGGAGAGTGGTTCCAAGTGGTGAAAAAATCTACTTTACCGCTTTGCCTGCTGGTGGAAAATATCAACTGGAACTAATAGGAATAAATGCAAATAACATTGAAAGTGAAATTAAAATTTTGGAGTTTGACATAGCATTGCCAATTTATAAAAGATGGTGGTTTTCACTATTAATATTATTGGGAGTAAGTTTGTTGTTGTGGGGAATTACAAACTTATATTATCGTCAAAAATTGAAAGAGAAGCAAATAGAATTAGAAAGGCAGGAAGCCTTAAGTGATCAACGCAAAGCACTGGCAGATGATTTGCATGATAATTTGGGAAATGATTTAAGTGAAATTTTGCATATTAGTGATGCTGCCATTATTGGATCACCCGAAAAGAAAAACGATGCACTTGATAATATTGCTGAATTGACCATTGATAGCATGACAAATATGCGTTTTATGATAAGTGTGCTGGAGGGAAAGGATGAAAGTTTGAAAGGCTTACTTTACAGCATAAGAGAATACACCAATAAATTATTACTTAGACATAAAATTCAATATAAAGTAAATTTTCCTAAACACATTCCAGATATAAAAGTTAATGGTGTTTTTAAATTAAATTTTTCGTATTTAATCAAGGAGTGTTTAGGTAATTTGGTTAAGCACTCAAGTGCTACAAATACAGATATTGCATTGGA
>JAHDGP010000220.1:0-279 GCA_020627525.1 Bacteroidota bacterium | reverse complement strand
AATGATACTTTACATTTTTATATAAAAGACAACGGAAAAGGCTTTGACTTTGATAAAATGAAAGGAAAAGGGAAGGGATTAAAAACGATGGAGAGACGTGTAAATATTTTAAATGGAAAAATTGACATAGATTCAAAGATTGGAAAAGGGACTTGTGTTAAAATAGAAGTGCCAATAAATTAGTACTAAGTGAAGTGATGAGTTACAAAGATTATACCATTTTGAGGGTTTGTTGAAAATACTTGGACTGAAGTGATGAGTTACAAAGATTGTACCATT
>JAHDGP010000219.1 GCA_020627525.1 Bacteroidota bacterium | reverse complement strand
ACAATGCTATAAATTCACCATACCAATTAGCAGCAAAATACAATAAAAGTTATACTGGCAATGGCGACGGGACATTGACAGACGGATTTCGTGGCAGCACAGATTTTAGAGATGGCAATTGGCAAGGCTTTTTCGGAGATACTTTGGTTGCTGATTTCAACTTTAGTAAAAATCCTAAGGAAATAAAATTGGTAAAGGTGGGATGCTTACAGTATAACAATTCGTGGATATTTTTACCACCCAAAGTCATTGTAGAATATTCCGAGGACGGACAAAAATATGAGGAGTTGGGCTGCGCTCGTCCTTCCATTTCACCAAAACAAAGAGGGAGACACTTGCAAACAATTTCAGTTGCAATTATGCAAAAAAAAATAAAATATTTAAGAGTCAAAGCTCAAAACTTTGGCATCTGTCCTCACTGGCACGAAGCGGCTGGCAGCAAAGCTTGGTTGTTTGTGGATGAGATATTGGTGGAGTAACGGTAAATAGACTCAACTTCCAATTTTCCCATAGCGACGATAGTCAGAAAAAGAAAGCACAATAACTTTGTCTCCTTTTATGTAAGGGTAAAAAAGTTCGTAGTTGCTGTCGTGTGCTTTATACTTATATTTGGAATATCCTTGTTCAAAAACCTTTTCCAAATAGTCTCTGTCCTCTTGATCTGTGCTGGCAATATAATTTTGCTTATAAATATTTGAACTGTCATTTTCCATCATACTGTAACGCCTGAAACCTAAATAAACATCTGTATCTTCTATTTGATCTTTTACAATTACCCGTATCCCATTAAAATTTTCCTCCGTACTGGATAAAACTCTAATATATTTGCTCGTTTCATTAATCCATTTTTTGCTAAAGGAATAATTGAGCAATTTATCAGATTTAACAACATCATTCTCCAACAATTTTTGAGCAGTTGCCACCAGCATTTTTTCTTTTTTCTTGGAAGTCAAATAATCGCCTGCAAACAATAAAGCAAAAATTAATGGAAAGCTCAACAAACCAAGTAACAATATTTTTTTTGAATTTCTATCATTCCCAATTTCATCATCCTGATTGTGTCTTTGAGCAATTCTTGTCAAGTTGAACATTATATTGATAATAAGCGAACCAGCCATCAGCGCAAGAATACCCATTATGCTAAACAAGAATGTTTCTGAAATATTTTCTTGAAAAACTCTAAATCCAAATACCTGAGTAATTGTAAAAATAAAAATCCAGTAAACCAATAATACTATCGAAACAACACCAATAATATTACTGAAACGAACGAGCGTCTTGGGGTTCATTGTTTAATTGTTTTATGCTGAAAATTCTATTCACTTCAACGTAAAACAGTGTCCTTTAGTATTTGGTTAGACTTGAAAGATTTTGTTTTGTACAATCTTATAAAACAAGCAGCTCCCTTTGGGAGCTGCTTTTTCAAATTCTCAACAAATAGTAACTTAGTTTATGAACAACATTTTTTTAGTTGATATTAACCTCCCATCAATAAACAAGCTGTAAAAGTATGTTCCTTTTTGAACTCCAAACTTTTCAAAGTTCAAATTGATTGTTCCACTTTTCATATTTGTATCTAAATCTATCGTCTTAACTGCATTACCTGCTACATTAAAAAAAACCAATTGAGCATTCTGTGCTTCATTTAACAATGAGTAACTAATTTCCGTTTCTCCATTAAAAGGATTTGGTGTATTTTGTTGCAGCAAATCATTCATTGTACTAATAATATTTCCCTTAGAGTTTAACAATTCTCTTGAGAGTGAATTTGCATTTACATCATTAGAGAAATATTTATCCAAGCGATCATTAATATTTACAATGGTTTTCTTTAAATCGTTTATCTCTTCCTGTTGCGCTGTTAGTTTATCTTTTAAAAGCTTCTTTTCTTTGTCTAGCTCCTTAATTGCATTTATCATGACATAACGCAGGGAACTTCCGTTGAAGGTACGGTACGCCCCTTGCGTCGAAGGGGATTTGCGAACAGTATAAGGCGCAATTTTTTCCATTTCCTGAGCAGATATTCCAATTGCCTTTTTATTGTTTGAGGTCCCTCCCCTCCCATTGTATTTATAACTTATAGGGTTTATCTGATTAATGACATCAAGACCATCTTTAAATTTAATTACATCTTTTTTCAATCTCATATCAGAAGGAATATCCCATTCAGAACTACCGTCAACTCTTAATGCCTTACCAGTTTGCAAAAGCAATTTCACATCACTTGAATCAAATTGTAAAATATCTGATTGGTATTTAAGACAGGGGTCTTCAACACCAATTCCCATTAAGCCACTTTGGTAGATCACTACCCTATTGTAACTAGATTGATAACTTGGTCTGAATTCTAGAAAAACTGGATGGATCATTCCACTATGCAATCCCTCTGGATGGCATTTTATTTTTGAAGTATCCGTCAAATTTTCTGCTCCATCATCAATATAAAAACGAATCCCTTCTGAGTTTTCAATTAATATATTATCAACTTCTTCGTGTTGTGCATTTGTATAGTTTATAGTAAATATTATTAGACTTATTGTTATTAGAATTTTTGCTAAATTTTTCATGTTTAAATTGTTTCGCTAAAAGGTTTGCCCGTCCCGAAAGACGAAGCAAACCAATTGGCTGGTTAACCAAATAAAATGTGTTGTTTTTCATTGTTAAAAATTGCCATCATTATTAAATTCACTGACTGGCTAAGTCTTCCAACTTTTCTTCTAATTGAATAATATGAAGCATCATCTTTTCAATAGTCTCTTGTTGAAGCACTACCATTTTTCCTAAATCCACTCCGCCAGCTTCTTCAATTTCATTAGCAGATGGAAAATTCATTAAATGTCCATTGGATTTGATAAATTCAGCTTCCTCTTTCAAACTCGGTAATTCGTAGCTATCTTCAAAAACATAATCTGCCCAACCCGTTCTCACTTTCACTTCATCTGTCAAAATTCCTCGTGGTACAAACAAAGCGTAATTGTCACCTTGGCTTGTTAGGATATTTGTTGGAATATTTTTGGTACCGATTGCAAGTTGTTTAGTAGAGAAATCACCGTAAAGAAGCAATTTATTATCATTGGCTCCATTTGCAATATAAAATTTGTTACTACCTTGTTCTAATGCTCCAGAATAATAACCCATAAAGACATTTCCAGTACCATTCGTATTTTGAGATCCAGACGCATATCCTATAAAAGTATTATTATTTCCAGATATTAGACCTAATCCAGCAGCTCTTCCTACAGCAATATTATTTATACCTACAGTTAAGCTTTTTAAAGAAAAATATCCTATACTTACATTAAAACCACCAGTTTCAAGGTTTTGCAAAGAACTAACTCCAATTGCTGTATTTTGACTTGAAGACACATTACGATATAATGATCTACTACCAATAGCAACATTTAACTCTCCATTATCATTTGAAATACCTGATTCATTTCCGATAAATGTATTTGAATTTCCAGTTATGTTATTTTTTCCAGAATTGCATCCTAAAAACACATTCTTTATACCAGTTGAATTTAGTTGCCCAGAATTATGACCAAAAAAAGAGTTATTATCTCCACTCGTATTACTTATTCCAGAATTTGAACCAAAAAATGTATTTCCAGTTTGAGCGTAAATTGAATTGCTTATCAAAATAAACAAAGCTACTGTTTTCAATAATTTAAGTTTCATTGTAAAAATTTTTGTGTGTGAATAATTATTTTGAAATCATTAATTTTTTACTAACCTGTTCCTGACTGGTTTGAATTGTATAGTAATAAATGCCCCAATTCAATTTTTCTGCATCAAATTGAACTTGGTGTTTACCTTTTTCATATCTTTCATTGTCTATCAATTTTACTATCTCTATTCCATTGGTATTGAAAATAGATAGTTGGACATAATCAGAATCTGGAAGTACAAATTCAATGGTCGTCGTTTTTGAAAATGGATTGGGATAGTTTGAAAGTTTTATTTCCTTTGATACTTCATCAGTAAACAAATGCTGTGGCTCAACTGTTTTATATGCTCCACCACATCCTTCTATCAAGGCTATAAAATCACAACCATCTCTAGCTTCAAAATTTGGTAGCAAATTAATTTCATCCCCTGCGTCGTAAACAACATTTTGCGCAAAGGGAAAAATTTTGTTATAGGCATTTATTTCATTGTGAACTTCATATTTTAAGTTACTTTGAAATGTAAATCCATAGATATTTTGATTACTTGGACAAACAGGACCACAGCTAGTCAAACATGGAGCATTGTAAACTTTGTCTCTAATTAATCAACCCCTATTCCTGAAACTGCATGGCAATAACTCATAATAGTTCCTGCTGGTGGTAATGGTCCATTACAGCCTGCATTGTAACCAGCTTGAGGTCCACAACCATCAATAGCTGTATTATTTCCATTCCAAACACAGTCATGTGTATGCCTAGAACCCAAATTATGTCCCATTTCATGTGTAATCACATAGACACTCCAAGAATAAACTGGATAAGTATTATATTGATAAAAAATATTATTATATCCACAAGCAAGAGACTTATTACATAATTTATCTAAATATGCTCGACCACCAAGACCTGAAGCTCCAGTCGCCAATAATTGCGCAATATCACCATTAAAGTTCCCTGCTAAATTATTCCTAAATGCATTTAGTGCTGAAAATGAAGAAAGCGTAGGATATGGATCTGGAACAGTCCAAATATTTATTTGTGAAATCACCATATTGATACTCTCATTTTGATAGATTGTAAATACCTGGTTAAAAACTGCTGTAACAAAATTGGTAACATTTGTAATATTACTGTTATTGTCTAAATACAATTGATGATCACATTCAACATAAACTCTAACACATTTATTAGGGTCAGGAATTGCGGAAGTGGAAGAAGGTTGAGTTATTTTGTAGTCATCAGTATCTTCCGTATCGCAAGAATAACTTTTACCAAAATCTATTTTACTTTCGTTTACAATAATATACTCTTCAACTACATCAAGCTTTAATTTTGAATTTGGGTTTTTCTGAAGTACATAGTCTTCTCCATTCAAATGTATGTGAACGATCATTTCATTTTCAAACAAACTTAAAGTAACCAATGAACCAGACTTACCTGCAATCATTCCCTTAAAATAACTAGCAGATGGAATGTCTACCGTTTGCATTCCGCTATTTGTTTGAGTAGTAATGACAAAATCACTAGACAATATTTCGTGTTTGAACAATTTAATATTCAATTGTTCATTATCAATAATTAAATTAAAAGAGATCGTTTCAGCTCCATCATTTTGCAATCTTAAAAATTCCGATGAATTCAATTTGAACTTTGCTTCAATAAATCCTTCATCCAAAGAGGATCTATTTTCACCTTTCAAAGCTCTTTCAAATAACTCCAACTCTTCAAATCCAATTTCCTGTTCAATTTGCTGGACCTGTTTTTCAATCGGTTTTATTTCACGGGCATCTTGTGCAATAATATTGAATATTGGTACTGCGAACAATATTGCGAATATTAATAGTTTTATTGGTCTCATGTTATTATTTTTTAGAATTTAGTTCATTAATTTCTGATTTAAGATCAGCTACATAAAGCATCAATTTTTCTATCATTTCTTGTTGGGCAATCATCATTTTTCCAACATCTACCCCACCTTGATCTTCAATTTCTTCAGCAGATGGAAAGCTCATTAAATGACCATTCTTATCGACAAATTCCATTTCGTCTTCAATACTTGGCAAGTCAAAATCTTCCTCAAAAACATAATCCGCCCAGCCTGTTTTCACTTTGACTTCGTCCGTCAAAATTCCACGAGGTACGAATAAGGTATAATTATCACCTTGACTTGTTAAAATATTTGTAGGAATGTTTTTGGTCCCTATTGCAAGTTGCTGTGTTGCAAAGTCTCCATATACTAATAGATTGGTGTCAAACAAATTATTTGCTATGTATAATTTATTGCTGCCAGTTTCATAGTGACCAGCCCTAAATCCGACAAATACATTTCCAGTGCCATTAGTACTATTTTGTCCTGCTCCAACACCTAAAAATGTATTATTGTTTCCTGCTGTAAGGCTTGTCCCGGCATATCTTCCCATTGCTATATTATTATCTCCAGTCCCCAAATTATAAAGAGCATTATTTCCTACAGCAATATTATCGGTCCCAATTGTCAAATATCTTAATGACATGTTTCCCAATCCTATATTATGATTTGTACTCCCATTTTCAAATAATGCAGATTGACCAATACCAATATTATTAGATCCAGTACTATTATTCCTACCAGAATCATCTCCGACAAAAACATTTTTCTCTCCAGTTGAGTTTATCCTTCCCGAGTTTACGCCCATAAAAATATTTTGCCGTCCAGAAGTTATGCTTTGACCAGCAAATGCACCAAAACAGGTATTTCGTTTACCTATAGTATTTTGGTTTCCTGCATAATGACCAAAAAAAGAATTAAAATCACTGGAATTATTAGCTCCTGCTCCAGCACCATAAAAAGTATTTCCAAATTGGGCATTGGCATTAATACAAAAAAAGGTAAAGAAAAGAATACTATTCAATATTGTTAAAAATTTTGTTAACATTGTAATTAATTAAAAGGTTAAAAAATAATTTTGAAAACTCTTGAAAGATGCAGCTGTTCACCTCTCATTTTAAAATAAATTGATCTCTAGTTTTGATATTTCAAAGGTGCATTTAAACTTTTAATAATCATAGGATTCATTTATTCTATAATTAAATCAAATACACAGTTGTTTTTTTACAATTCCGATCACTAAATTGATTCAAAGATTTGATTTTCAATACTTTACACTAATAAGCAAATTCGCCAACCATTACATAAATAATTAACATTTATCACAAAAATTTTTATATTTATGTAAAATAGATAACCTTTACACTTTGCGCACACCCATATTTTAAATAATTATGAACCAACATACAAAACTTTTTGACCTAATAAATACACTGAATAAGCAAGAAAGAAAACTTGTAGCATTGAATTCTAAAAAAGATCAATGGTATCTCTTGTTTCAACATATTCTAGATAAATATGTGCTGCCCAAAAAAACTTATAATGAAGAGAAAATTAAAAATCATTTTTCGAAAAACAGCATAAATAAAAAGGCAACCATTGTAAAAAACTTCTCAAGAATTAAAATAGAAACGAATAACAAAATTTTAGAAAAACTGTATCCCAATTTCGATAAAAATTCAGTTCAATGGAAATTAATATTGATTGAGTTTTTGTTTGAAAAAAAGATATTTGATTGGATGGAAAAAGAAATTAATGAACTTGAAAAAAAACTGACTGGTAGTGAAGATTTTATTTCAAAATACAAACTTTTGCAATGGAGAAACAAATTTTTGTTTGCGACCAATCAAAAAAGCAATGAAAACATTTTACAAAATCACAAAAAGCAAGAACATACTATTAGTGATTTACATAAAGAAATAGGGCTACAAAAATTAAAGTCTGAAATTGAATATCTGATCAATCAACAAATCAGGTTACAAAACGATGATTTAAAAAATCAGTTTGATGATTTGTTAGGTAATGATTTGTTGAAAATTCATCCAGAAAATTTATCAAAAAAAGCCAGAAGTTATTTTCATTTTATAAAAAGCCA
>JAHDGP010000218.1 GCA_020627525.1 Bacteroidota bacterium | reverse complement strand
TATAAAACTTATTCGCATCTCTTTGACGAAATTCAAATATACCTTCTGTATTCTTTAATTTCTCAAACCAATCTCCTTTGTAGCCATGTTGAGTCTTTGAAAACGAAATTGTAAATTTATCTAATATTTTTTGAGGAAGCTTCATAAAATACTCTTCTGCCTCATCAAGCAAAATAATTTCTATTTCTTTTTTCAACATACTTACTAATTATTTACAACGAAATAAAAATACAAAAAGTTTCCTTATAATGATCGCTCAAATACTGATTATTCAATTTTATTTCTCAAACCTCAACACCACTCCTAACACCACTCACAAACCGCTCAATATTCTCAAAACTGTAATCTTCTTTAATATGATTTACAAAAGCACTTCCAATGATGGCACCGTCCGCATATTCGCAGGCTTTTGCAAAAGTTTGGTTGTCGTGAATCCCGAAGCCTATCAGTTTTTTTGAATTGAACTTATACGATTTGATGCGCTCGAAATAGGCAATTTGATGCTGTGAAATGTCTTCTTTTTTTCCTGTGGTGGATGAATTGGAAACGATGTAAACAAATCCTGTACTGCATTTTCCAATTTCCTCAATACGATCTTCAGCTGTATCGGGCGTTATTAAAAAGCATATTTTCAAATCATTTTCTTGTAAAATATTTTTGTGTTTTTCATCAAAATAGCCCAACGGCAAATCGGGCATTATCAAACCTTCAATTCCCACCTCCTTGCATTTATTACAAAAGGTTTCCAAGCCGTATTGATACCATTGATTGTAATAACCCATTAGATAAACGGGTATTTTTATTTGATCTTTTATAGAAGTTAACTGTTCAAATAGCAAATCTGTATTCATACCATTATCCAGTGCTTTTTGACCACTTGCTTGAATACTTGGACCGTCCGCCAATGGATCAGAATAAGGCAGTCCAATTTCAATCATGTCCACTCCTGATTTTTGCAAATCTAAAACGATTTGCGCAGTTGCATTTATATCAGGATAACCAGCTGTAAAATATATGTTTAATAATTTATTCATTGTCTAAATATTGAGCGTAAGTTTGCATATCCTTGTCGCCTCTTCCAGACAGACAAAGCACGATGTTTTGATTTGGTTTAAATGTAATTTTTTTCAATGCAGCAATTGCATGAGCCGTTTCCAAAGCTGGAATAATGCCTTCTTTCCTAGCCATCCACTTTGCCGCTTCCAATGCTTCTGTATCGGTTGCCGTCATTATTTTCACCCTGTCAGATTTTACCAAATGAGCGTGCATCGGTCCAATACCAGGATAATCTAAACCCGCTGAAATCGAATGTGCCTCTTCAATTTGACCGTCTTTCGTTTGCAGCAATAATGTTTTTGATCCGTGTAAAATACCAGCCGTCCCCAAAGTTGCAGAAGCAGCAGTTTTATCAGTTTCCAGCCCGTAACCCGATGCCTCAACTGCAATAAGTTCTACAGATTCATCTTCTACAAAATGAAAAAATGCTCCAGCAGCATTACTTCCACCTCCTACACAAGCAATTACTGAATCCGCTTTTATCTCTCCCAATTGTTTAAGCGTCTCTTCACTAATGATGGATTGAAAAGCGGCTACCATCTCAGGATAAGGATGTGGACCTACCGTAGACCCTATAAGATAGTGGGTTGATTCTGGATGATTGATCCAGTCTCTAATGGCTTCGTTGGTGGCATCTTTCAAAGTTTGTGAACCGCTGTAAACAGCACGCACTTCTGCTCCCAACATTTTCATTCTACGTACGTTCGGAGATTGACGTTCTATGTCTTTAGACCCCATATAAACAATGCATTCCAAATCTAACAAAGCGCAAACGGTGGCTGTTGCAACGCCGTGTTGTCCTGCTCCAGTCTCGGCAATGATTCGGGTTTTACCCATTTCCATTGCAAGTAAAGCTTGCCCAATTGCATTGTTGATTTTGTGTGCGCCTGTATGGTTTAGGTCTTCCCTTTTTAGGTAAACATTCGCTCCCAACTCCTCCGAAATCGAAGCAGCATAAGTAAGCGGTGTGGGGCGACCCGAATAGGTTTTCAACAAGTCTTTGAACCGTTTCTGAAACGATTCTTGACTGACAATCCCCTCATATCTTTCCTGAAGGTCTTGTATATTTTTATGCAACATTTCAGGGATAAAGGCGCCTCCAAATTCGCCATAAAAGCCCCGTTCATCTGCTTTCATTCTATTTATTTTAGCTGTCATTTTTCTAATTTCTTATTAAACAATGTCATTCCCATCCCAAACGTCATTCCAGAATTTCTGAAGCATAGCAGAAGAAATATCTGGAATCTCCCCGCTTTACCTTCACTCCTAAGCCCAACTCAATCGTTCACTAAACATTTTTACTTTATCAAAAATTTTCACTCCTGGCTCAGACTCAAATTTACTATTAACATCTACAGCAAACAACTTTTCAAAACTAATTTCTTTTAACCTTTCTGCATCTTCTAAAGCGATTCCTCCGCTCAGAAAAAAAGGGACATCAAAATTATATTTTTCTAAAACTTTCCAATCAAAAGCATATCCATTTCCACCTGGCAATGGTCCTTTCGTATCAAACAAAAAATAATCTACACTGTTTATGTATTGTTCACATTTTTCCAAATCAGATTCTTGCTTTATTGAAATGGCTTTTATCACTGGCAACTTCCCACGAACTCTATCACAAAGTTCTGCCGACTCATTTCCATGTAACTGTGCCATACTCAACCCACAATTATTGGCAACAAAAATTATATCTTCAAAACTCGAATCCACAAAAACACCTATTTTTTCAACACCTTTGATTTCTTTTATTTTATCATAAAATGCTGAAGGGATGTTTCGTTTTGATTTCTCATAAAAAATAAATCCCAAGTAATCTGTATAAATTACCAACTGCAAATCATTTTTATCAGGATGGATTCCACAAACTTTTAATTTCATTTTCACGAATTGTTTCTTGATGGAATCCCTCTCAAATCTTTAAACGTACTTACAAATCGTTGGCATTCTTTTGCAGGATTTTCCTTTGCCATAAAATGTGATCCAATCAAAAAACCCTTGTATCCAACCTTTGCTAGTTCGACCGCACGCTCAGGACTTTTAATACCACTTTCCGCAATCATTGGTCTACCAATCTGCAATTCCGTATATATTTTTTCATGGTGATTCGGCAAAATACGCATTTGCTCTAAAGACCTACTATTCACACCGATCAAATCAGCCTTCAAACCTTCGCTAACCAAATCTTTTCGTTCGTGAATTTCAGCCAAAACCTGCAAACCAAGATTGTGCGCCACTTCAATATATTGCTTAATCTCCTGCTTGCTCAGCAAGTTCAAAATAAGCAAAATTACATCCGCCCCAATAGCCTTAGACTCCACTATTTGATATTCATCCACAATAAACTCTTTTCTTAAAATTGGGACAGTAGCATTTTCGGCAACAATCTCTACATCAGAGTTTTTTCCACTAAAATATTTCTCATTGGTCAATATAGAAAGTGCCGAAGCTCCTGCATTCATATAACCTGGGCAAATATTTAATGGACTCGCATTTGGGTTAATACCTTTATTAGAAGGCGAGGCTCTTTTAAATTCTGAAATCAATCCAATATTTTCTTTATCCATTATAAAACTAGAAAAAGATTTACAGTCTCTTTTAAAAAACTTTGATTTTTCTAAATCCAGTACTGGATGCGTTTTTTTTCTTATTGCTACCAACTCTTTTTGGTGGCTTGCTATTTCTTGTAAAATATTCATAATTTGTTCGTTATCGTTTACACATTCCCCATAGATACAAATGCTTTTTCTGCTGCACCACTTTCTATAGATTTTTTTGCTTCTTCGTAGCAATCTTGAAAAGATTTATCAAAATCAAAACAATTAATGGCAGTTGCAGAATTACACAAAACCACCTCTTTTTGTGGAGCAGTTGCTTTGTTTTGTAAAACATTTTTAAAAATTCCAACCGATTCTGCGACGGTGTTTCCTCCATAGATATCTGACTCCACAATTCGTTTCAAGTTGTAATCTTCTGGATGAATTGTTCCCTCACCAGTGTTATTAAAATATTTGAAAGGACCCGTTAATGAAATTTCATCATAGCCATCAATGCTGTGAATTACAGAAAAATTTCGATTGTTTTGAGATTGAATTTTATTATAAATTCGTCCCAGTTCCAAACTAAAAACCCCTGTCAATTGATGGTTAGGTCTCGCAGGATTTACCAAAGGACCAAGCATATTAAAAAAGGTTCTGACACCCAAAGCTTTTCGCAATGGAGCAACTGCCTTCATAGCAGGATGAAAAAGTGGCGCATGTAAAAAGCAAATATTTGCAACATCCAACTGCTTTTTTAATTTGTCTTTATCATTCGTAAACTGCACCCCCATATCCTCCAAAACATTTGAAGATCCACACAGAGAGGAAACGCCATAATTTCCGTGCTTGACAACCTTGTAACCAGCACCTGCTATGACAAATGCAGAGAGCGTGGAGATATTAAATGAGTTTTTTCCATCGCCGCCAGTACCACAAACATCAATCGTATCCTGACCGTCTGTTTCAAAAGGAATTGCCATATCCAGCAAAACATTTTGAAATCCAATCAACTCTGTAGAGTTAATTGGGCGCATTATGAACACTGTCAATATAGAAGCAATTTGGGGATCATTAAACTCTTTGTTTACGATTCCCGTCAAGAGGTTTGAGGCTTCTTCCTCAGACAGATATTCTTGTGCATATAATTTTTCTAAAATATTTTTCATGTTGCTATACATTTTATGTAAATAAGTGATAAGATCAAATTAACGTGCACAAATAAATTTTACAAAATTTTAATTTTCAATAACTTGAATTATGTTTTGGCGGCTTTTCAATTGGTCTTATCACTTTCTACAATCATTCAATTTGAAGTGCATTTATCTAAAAAGTTTGAAATAATTTTTCTACCCTCTGGTGTCATTACTGATTCAGGGTGAAACTGCACACCACGGATATTTAAAGTCTTGTGTCGAATGCCCATAATATTTCCTTCATCATCAACACAAGTCACTTCTAGTGGTGCCTCTGAAATTGAATCAGGATTGATCACCCAAGAATGGTATCGACCCGCTTTGAAACGCTCTTCTATATTGTCAAACAGCACTTCATTTTTATCTGTAACGTTTATCTCAGAATCTATGCCGTGATAAACTTTATCCAACTGTTTTAACTTGCCACCAAATGCTTCACCGATTGCTTGTAAACCCAAACAAATTCCTAAGGTTGGTGGCAATCTATTCGTATCATCAAAAATAGTGCTTAACAAACCTGACTCTCCTGGTAATCCTGGACCTGGTGAAATGACGATTCCTGAATAATTTAGCAAACTGTATATTTCGGGATCATCGTTTTTGATTACTTTAACCTCTACATCTGAATGCTCTTCTAAATATTGTACCAAATTGTAGGTAAACGAATCGTAGTTATCTATTATTAAAATCTTTTTCATGAGATTTCTATTTTCTGGGTAATGGAAATTGCTTTTTCTAATGCAGCTACTTTGTTTTCGACTTCTTGTAATTCTTTTTCTGGAGAAGAGTCAATCACAACTCCTGCTCCCGCTTGATAATTTAGTTTTTTATCCTTACATAAAAATGAACGAATGATGATTGCGTGATTGACTTCTTTTTTGAAGTTTATCAATCCAATAGCCCCTCCGTAAATCCCTCTTCGAGTTGGTTCGTATTCAGAAATTAATTGCAAGGCTCTGTGTTTTGGTGCGCCGCTCAAAGTGCCTGCTGGAAAAGTTGAGGCAATTGCTTTGAATGAATTTATGTCAGGATTCACTTCTCCGACAACTTTGGAGCAAAGATGAATGACATGACTGAAAAACTGTGTTTCCTTAAAGAAATCTAAACGCACCCCTTTGGCAATTCTGTTAAGATCGTTTCTTGCCAAGTCTACTAGCATAATGTGTTCGGCATTTTCTTTGGGATCATTCAATAGTTCATTTGCCAGTTCCAAATCACGTTTATCATTTCCTGTCCGTCTGTAGGTTCCCGCAATAGGGAAAATCTGAGCGAGGTTTTTGTCGATAACAAGATGCGACTCGGGAGAGGAGCCCATTAATTTAAAAGAGCCATAATCAAAATAAAAAAGGTAGGGAGAAGGATTGACGGAACGTAGGGCGCGGTATAAATTGAATTCATCACCAGAATAATTTCTTTGAAATGAACGGCTGACCACAATTTGAAATACATCTCCTCTTTTACAGTGTTGCTTTCCTTTTTTTACTAAATCTAAAAAAGTTTCATTTTCCATGTTGGAAGTCCTTTCTTCATCTGCCGAAAAATCAAAGGCGCAACTTCCTGTTTTATTTAACTGTTTGATTAAGCTTGGCAACTTGCTTTCTTCATCATCCAGCAAGTTTTCTATGTATTTGAGTTTGTAATCAAAGTGATCGAAAACCAAAATATATCTGTACACTCTATACAACATTGTTGGAACATCTGGTCCTGCCTCTTTGATCTGAATACCATCAAAATGAGCGATGCTGTCAAAAGTGGTAAAACCAAAAATACCGTTTAGTTTTAGGTTATTTTCATGCTCAGAATCAAATTCAAAGCTATTTAAAAAGTCGCTGAATACCTCATCAAGGCTTTTATCAGTAGAAGATAATTCTAGTTTTTGCAGATCTCCTTTGCACCTTGTTTCAACGATTCCGTTCTGCAATTTTATCTCTGCAATTGGGTCAATGCCGATGAAAGAACGACTTTGATCTTTGGAACGATAGTCAGAACTTTCAAGCATAATGGGGTCTGGAGCAAAGTCTCTCAGGCGTATAAAAGCTTCAACAGGCGTAATTCTGTCAGCCAGTTCATTTTGCTCTATTGTCCTGATTTTCTTTGATTTAAAAAGCGTATTTATCATTGTTTCTACCATAATTTTAAGTTTTGGGCATAAAAAAAAGCTTGCCACAGAGTGACAAGCTTTTGAACCTTTTTTACGTAATAATATACTATTATTGTGTCACTCCATCTATTGATTGAGCGTACCACCAAAAATAAGTATATGTATTATTTCTTTTCATATCCGACTCAAATATGAATCATATTTTTAAAAGAATCAAATTTATTTTAATTTTTTTTTGAAAAATTTCACCTGATAAAACTCATAAGGACTTTCTCATAAAAGTGATAAGTAAATGTGCAACCTAATTAAGATTGAAAAATTAAGAATATTTGACTGAAAACTAACATAGTTTAATTGCTCTGCAATCCTTTTAAAAAGAATCACAGTGTGATCCTATTATGTTTGTGATAAATGAATTCAATTGATCTTATCACTTTACTTAGACTGTGAATCTATAAAAACGTCCTTCAACGTTTTCTTTGACAATTTGGCTTTGCACCAAAGTAACAATTCTTCCAGACCTAATAAATTGGATTTGGAAGAATCATTTAATTCCAACAAATCATTTTCTAGTTCTTTTATATTGTTTTGTGGATTAATAGATTTATCAATGGCTCTAAAATGTTTTAGAACGATTAAACAGGGTATGGTCACACCCGAAGAGGACGTGACAAGAGGCTCAACAGATAAAAGAGTCTATCGACCTGAAAATGCAGGGCTGGGACCGGGGACATTCCTGTCATCAACCGTAAACTTAAGTTTACGCCTTGGTCGATGTCTAACGCCGACGCC
>JAHDGP010000217.1 GCA_020627525.1 Bacteroidota bacterium | reverse complement strand
TTAAAGTTATTAACAAAAGAAAAAAGAAACAAAAAAGAAAACTATATATAATAATAATAGATAATATTATATTTATTTTCCTTTTACAAACCTAAAGGCCGAAGCGGAAGAAAAACGGAACCCTAGCCCTAGCTAAGGTGAGTATTTTCGAATGGTCCGACAGTTCGGAAGTAGATTGGAAAAAGAACCCATCAAAAATGTGTCGATTATTTATGTTTACCTACTTAACTCAAAGTTGTTAACAAGAGTGTCTTATAGCTGTAGAAATTGTACTTAATTAAGCCAATAGATAGAAAAATTTAAAATTGTGGCAAAAGAAACCCAAAGAAGATAAGGAACAAGCAGTAAACCAGCCGTTTTATTTATTTTGGAAAATTTTTGGATACATAACACGAGCAAAATCCAAAGAGCAATAATGACAAACAGTGCGTATAGGGGTTGGCGCATTCCAAAAAAGACACTCGACCACAAAGCATTAAGAATAAATTGTACAACAAAAACCATCAAAGCACTTTTAACTCCATCTTTGTTTAAACCCTGATGCCAGATAAGGGCTGCCGAAATGCCCATCATCGTATACAGTATTGTCCAAACGGGTGCAAAGATCCAATTAGGTGGATTGAAAAAAGGTTTGTTTAGAAAGGCATACCATTCAGTAATTCCGTTTGCAGTAGCTGCACCAGAGGCTAATCCTATTCCCAAACAAATGACAACACAGATGATTATTTTTAATGCAAGATTCATTTTATCAAAGTTTGATGATGAAAAGGATTGAATCAATTAATCAAACAAATTTAGTCTTACATGGTTTAGAAAAAATAAAAAAAAGGCTGGCTCAAAATTTTGAGCCAGCCTTTTTTTATTTTTTCTAAAATGCGTTTATTAACTAAACATCAATTTTCGCATATTTTGCATGTGTTTCAATAAACTGTCTTCTTGGTGGAACCTCATCTCCCATTAGCATAGAAAAAACACGGTCCGCTTCGGCAGCACTTTCAATGGTAACACGTCTCAAAGTACGACGATCTGGGTCCATTGTAGTTTCCCACAATTGTTCTGCATTCATCTCACCCAAACCTTTATAACGTTGAATCTTTACAGAGTCTGCTTTGTCACCTCCAATTTCAATTTGAGCTTGCTCTCTTTCTTCTTCTGACCAGCAGTATTTTTCTTTCTTGCCTTTATAGACTTTATACAACGGAGGTTGTGCAATGTAAATGTGTCCTTTTTCGACCAATTCCATCATTTTTCTATAACAGAAAGTTAAGATCAATGTAGAAATGTGGCTACCGTCGATGTCGGCATCACACATAATTACAATTTTACTGTATCGTAGTTTTTCTGTATTTAATGACTTATCATCTTGAAGATAAACGCCTAACGCAGTGAAAATATTTTTAATTTCTTCATTTTCATAAATCTTATAATCCATTGCTTTTTCAACATTCAAAATCTTACCTCTAAGTGGTAAGATGGCTTGAAAGTTACGATCACGACCTTGTTTAGCCGTTCCACCTGCCGAGTCTCCCTCGACAAGGAAAAGCTCGCATTTTTCCATATCCTTGCTACTGCAATCTGCCAATTTTCCAGGCAACCCACCACCAGTAAAGGCACCTTTTCTTTGAACCAAATCACGGGCTTTTCTCGCAGCATAACGAGCTTGAGCAGCGAGTGCGACTTTGTCCATTATTTGTTTGGCATCTTTAGGATTTTCCTCTAAGAAATTCACCAAAGTTTGTCCAACAATGGTCTCCACAATACCAGTAACATCAGAGTTACCAAGTTTTGTTTTTGTTTGCCCTTCAAACTGTGGTTCAGGAACCTTTACAGAAATAAGCGCAGTTAACCCTTCTCTAAAGTCATCTCCTGTAATGTCAAATTTCAACTTAGAAAAATGCCCATTTTTGTCACCATAACTTTTAAGGTTACGAGTCAAAGCACGACGGAAGCCAGAAACGTGTGTTCCTCCCTCAATGGTATTAATATTATTTACATAAGAATGGATATTCTCATTATAAGTAGTATTGTATTGAAGTGCAACCTCAACTTGTACATTGTCTCTTTCTCCCTCCATATAAACAGGGTTTTCGATCATAGCTGTTCTGGTAGCATCTAAGTACTGAACAAACTCAATCAATCCACCTTCAGAGTGAAAAACCTCTTTTTTAATATTGTCATCTTCCTCTTTTTCAGACTCACGCAAATCTGTCAAAGTTAATTTTATGCCTTTATTCAAATAAGCAAGCTCACGAAGACGAGCAGCCAATGTATCATAATTGTAATGGAGTACATTGAAAATGGTAGCATCAGGTTTGAAAATGATAGTAGTACCTTTTCTATCACTGGTTCCGACTTCTTTTACATCGTAGAGTGGCTTTCCTATTTCATATTCTTGTTGATATTTCTTACCATCACGTTCTACAATTGCTGTCAAATGTGAAGACAAAGCATTTACACAAGAAACACCAACACCGTGTAATCCTCCTGACACTTTGTAAGAATCTTTATCAAACTTACCACCTGCGTGCAATACAGTCATTACAACTTCAAGAGCAGATTTTCCCTCTTTTTCATGCATTTCAACAGGAATACCCCTTCCATCATCAACAACAGTAATAGAGTTATCGTCATTTATGAATACTTCGATCTCTTTTGCATGACCTGCAAGTGCTTCATCAATAGAGTTATCAACTACCTCATATACAAGGTGGTGCAAACCTTTTACGCCAACATCACCAATATACATGGCAGGACGTTTACGAACCGCTTCTAAGCCTTCTAATACCTGTATACTCTGGGCACTATATTCTTTTTGAGACATAAATTTCTGTTTTAATGAAATTGTTTTTTTAACCTCACAAATATACGAATAAATAGCCCTAAAAACTCATTTTTAAGCTTCTTTATAAATTGTTATTGTTACTTAAAATTCAGAATCACTTTTTTATAAAAATCAATGCATTGTAAATAGTTTTTTTTGCTAATACGTTCATTGGAACCGTGAATTCTTTCCGTATCATTTTCTGTCATAATAATAGGAGCAAATCGAAAGGTATTTTCTGAAATATCATCAAAATGATGAGAGTCTGTTCCACCTATAGCAAGCATTGGTGAAATGAGGACATCTTCAAAGGTTTCTTTAATACAATTGGATAAAATTTTGAAGGCATCGCTCTTGGGGTCGCTTACAGGAGACGGATTTTTGTAACTGCCATTTATCTCCACTTTTATTTCATCATTATCGAGCTGTTTTTTAACATATTCTATTATTGATTCAGCATTGTCACCTGTCAGTAATCGTATGTTTAAATTTGCTGTAGCTACACTCGGTAAAACATTTTCAGCATTTCCACTGTGCATTATTGTGGGTGAAACGACTGTTCTGATCATAGCATTTGTTACTTTGTTTGCTGCCAATTGTTTGAAAATCACTTTTTTCAACAACTTTCTGTTTTTTAGTGCAAATTTTGTTTTGCCATCCATATAATTTTGTGTGGCATCAAAAAGATCGTTGACGGGCTTTACCAATCTGGCTGGAGGAGGGTTGTTATTGAGCTTGACCAAACCTTCAGATAAAACATCAATTGCTGTTTGAGCGGGTGGAGCAGAAGAGTGCCCTCCTTCTGCTTTGGCAGTCAAAGTCAAATTTAAACTGCCTTTTTCCGCTGTTGCAATAAAAGCCATTCTGTTATCAATTCCAGGAAAAACGCCTTCTGTGACAGCCCCCCCTTCATCGAGAACCATTTCAAAAATTAAATTTCTCTGTTTGAATTCTTCCGCAATAAATTTAGCACCATTTACTCCGCCAATTTCTTCATCATGTCCAAAAGCAAAACAAATGTTTTTTTCAGGCTGAAATCCATCTGCAAGAAGCCTTTCAGTTGCTTCGAGTATTCCCAATACAGAAAATTTATCATCTAAAGAGCCCCGACCCCAAATAAATTGATCATCAATTTTTCCAGAGTAAGGTGGCTCTTCCCATTTGTCTTCTGTTGCGGATTCTATTGGAACGACATCATAATGTGCCATTAGGAGTAAAGCCTTGCCTTTTGGTTTTTTTCCTTTCCAATAATAGGCAAGGCTGTATTTATTAACAATACTCCTTTCCAGGTTTTTATGAACAAGAGGATAACTATCTTCTAAGAAATTAATAAAAGCATCAAATTCATCATAATCAAATGCAGTTGCATCTTTATAAGAAATGGTTTTGAATTGTATAGATTTTGATAAATTTTCTATAGCTGTTTGATCACTATTTTGTCCAGTTAAAATACTGGAAAATGAAAATAGTAAAAACAGGAATAACGACTTTTTTATTAACAACATGAACTGAGTGAATTTAGTAATTTTCTTGGTTTACATTCGGTTTGAGGAACATGTAAATTTACGACAATAGCATCATCTGTTTGTACTAATTCTTCAATTTTGTAGGATGAAGTTCTGTTGTTTTCATCTCCAAACTCAAATAAAATTTCTGCTTCCATGTTGAGACCAAGCGATTTGTCGATTCCTTCAAAAATGTGTTTTATTTTTTTGTTGGATAATTGGTGTTTCCCCGATTCAGAATCAATAGCCCATAATTGAACTAAGGTCGTTTTTTCAATGTGTTTCGTTTTTCCACAATCTACAGACTCAGAAATGATGTTTTTAATTTCAGTGATGTGGTAATGATCAGGAACAAGCTTTTTATCCATAAAATGGAAAGAAGTTTTTGATTCTGGTTGCAACCCTAATTGTTTGATAAATTCTTTAGTTTTCATATTATTATGTTTATTGTTAATCGTAGATTAACGATGAAATAAATTAAATTTTTTTTAGCACTAGCAACAACTTTTAAAAAGTTTGATAAGATCATTTTGTACTTTTTGCCACATTGTTCTATTAATGCGATAACAAATTTTCGGATATTCAATTTCTCCACTTATCAAATCGACTTTTTTCAATTCTTTCAAATGTTGTGAAACAGTTGATTGTGCAAGTGGTAACTCTTCTACAATTTCTTTACAAATACAGTCTTTTTTCAATAAGATTCTAATAATTGCAATTCTTGCAGGATGAGAAAGTACTTTTGCTATTTCAGCAATTTTGATTTCCTCGTCTAAAAATATATGTTTTTTACTGGTTGCCATTGTTAATCGTAAATATACGATGAATAATTTTAAGTTGCAAGTTTTTATATGAAAACAATGAATTTTATATATAAAAAATAAATAATTGTTAAGCAAAACTGTTGAAAGTGCTAATTAATATACATTGGTAAAATACTTAACAAAAAATAATAATATTTCTAACGTTTAAAAAAATCCTTTTGCTTATATTTGAGAAGGTGTATATGTGTATGCTTTTGTAAATCTGGTAGGAGAGAATTTTTGCAAACATTAGGATAGTAACTCCGTAGAAAATTGATGTTATTACCTAACAATTGTATACAATAATGCTTCTATTTATGACTAATGTTGATATTTATTTTTTTATCATATTAGTTGTTAGTGAGTAAATAAATCTTTAGAGCAATGCAAAAGACGATTCTGGAAAATAGTTTTGATGTTATTATAAGTTTTGATAAAGACTTGAAGATAACTAATATGAGTAATGTTGCTTTTGACAAATTTAATTTGTCACCTGACGAAAGCATTGGTAATCATATTTATAGTATATTTCCTACCTTAGAAAAAGAACAATATGTTAATATCGAACTTCGTGTATTGACCAATAAAGAAAATGTTGAAATAAGTCCATTAAATATAAAGATAGCTGATTCACAATTTGCATTTAATGGGAAACTATTGCCTTTGGTTGAAGGTGATGAGACTTATGGCGGGATCTTTATTTTACAAGAGTTGAAAGAAACAAATTCGCAAAATCAATCTTATAACATATATCAGGATAAAAAAATCCAACAAAAGTACTATCAATTTTTGTTCAACAATATTTCAACGGCTGTAGTATATTTAGATGAGCAGTTTTATTTCAGAGAAGGCAATCAATGCTTTTTCGAATTGTTTGACGGCTATACAGCGGAGGATTTAGTTGGGGTTAATGTTGAAGATGTGACTCATGAAAAATTTCATGAAAGAAATAGAAGTGTTATCCAAAGCATTTTTAAAGGGGAGATTGTTTCAAATACTTATGAGAATATTTATTTTAAAAAATCAGGAGAGGAGATAAACACAATTGATCATATCATTGGAATGTATGATGATGAAGGAATGTTTGAAGGGGCAATTGGAATAATAAGTGATATTACAGCTGTAAAAGAGACAGAGTTAAAGTTGATAGAAGCAAACAAGCAATTGTCTAGTTTTGCTCATAAAATATCGCACGATTTAAAAGAACCACTCAACTCTATTCATCTATTTTCAAAGTTGCTTGCAACGGCTGTTCAGAATAATTTATTCCCGGAAGAAAAAGATTATTTAAATTTTATTATTGATGGTTCTAAACGTGCAATTAATTTTATTAATAATATTTTATACTATTCTGAAATTACAGAAAACGATTATAAAATTGGTGAGGTTGATTTAAATGACGTTATCTATATTGTTCAACAAAATTTACATCAACAAATAAAAGAAAGGGAAGCTCATATTTACTCAGAATATTTGCCTACAATATTTGGCAATCAAACTTTATTGGTGCAATTGTTTCAAAACCTAATGAGCAATTCTTTGAGATATACCAATCCCAATCAGCAACCTTTCATAAACATTTCTTGCATAGAGGAAAAAGGATGGGCAAAAATACGTATTACTGATAATGGCAAGGGGATGGGTGAAAAAGACAGTCGCTTAGTTTTTAAACCATTTTACAAAGGGGAAAATAAAGAATCTCATAACCCTGTTGATAAATTTAGCAGTGGTTTAGGTTTGACCATTGTTAAGCGAATTGCCGATTTTCACAAAGCTGTAATTTCTGTTGAATCAAAAATTGATGTGGGTACTACTATAGAAGTAGACTTTATCAATTAGGAATAAATGCATTGCTGTCTCTTTTTTGATGAACAAGTTTTATGGTGCTTTTTCCAAGCATCATATTTTCAGCTCTTGTAAATTCAGCAATAACTTCTTTGTAGTATTGCGTGAAGCTGTAATTTGCAGCTTTCATAATTTTTCCATGGAAAACCCAAACAACCAAAGCCGTTCCTCGCATAAGTATTCGATGATACATTCTCAAAATCCAATTTTTAAAATTAGAATTTTTAGCTCTCAATAATTGTAGGGTAAAGGATTGAAAATTAATATGCATTTCTTCATCCACTAAAATTTGTTGACAGATGTTTTTTAATGTTGGGCTTGCTGTTGCATCTTTTAAGCCTTTATAATAAATAGCTGCAATTATTTCAGCGGTTATTAAAACCAACACTGAATTTTCTAGGTTTGATATTTTTCTAATGTTTCTAAATACACTGTCTACCCAGTGATCTTTTATTTTATCAATGTAGTTTTTGTTCATAAATTTTCCCAAAACAATGGCGTGCCTTTGTTCCTCGCGAATAAAGGTGATGATCGTATCTAAATATCCATCAAGATCTGATTTTCTAGCAAAGTTGATTAGATTTTTTCCTTCAGAGTTTTCTCCTTTCTGAAATTGTTGAATAGATGAAGTAATCAATTTGGTTTCTTCTTCGTTGAGTTCTCTTTCAATTTCCTCCCAATTAATGTGGTCAAAATGGTCGACATTTTTTTTAAAATAGTTATTTTTAATACTATGCAAATAAGCTGCAATTTGCCCT
>JAHDGP010000216.1 GCA_020627525.1 Bacteroidota bacterium | reverse complement strand
CTTACTTTTTTGATAAAAGTCAGGACCTTTCTGAAAAACATACTTTTATTGGTAATAGGATTCAAACAAAAGAATTATACAAAAATGGCTATCCTATCATTACAGAAATCTACCATGATTTAGGACATATTTCTGAAAAAAGTCAACGTAAATTTGATAAGTCTGGCAATCTGTTGGATTTAAAAAAACTGGATACTTATAAAAACATTACGCATCATGAAAAAATGAAGTATGATAAGTTGGGCAATAAGGTGGAACACATAATTAATGGAAATCCAACCAAGTATTCTTACAAATATGATAAAAACAAAAATACAGTAGAAATTATTGAGTATGATGAATCTGGTCTATTAGAAAAGATGGATTTGTATTGGTATGACAAGGATAATACACTGGTAAAATGGGGACGTTACAATGAAAGTGGTATCAATATTTACAAGGTTTTGTATGAATACAACGATGACAACCAATTAATCATTCAGGAAAATTTTACAGCTCAAAACCAATTAGAATTCAAGAAGACTGTCATTTATACTCCAGATGGTTTCGAAAAAGAAATTATTGAATATGATGGTTCAGGAAATGTTCAATTTAAAATAGCTTATGATCATATTGATGGAGAGGTTGCTAAAAAAACTGAGTATTTTTCTGATGGAACACGTACAGAATATACCTACGACATCAGAAATAGAAACATTACCAAATTGTCCTTTTATAATGCTGATGGAGAAATAAAGCACCAGGAAATTTTCGAATACAATTATGATGAAAAAAACAATTGGGTTCGTAAAACAAGGGTCTATAATAATACAGAAGAAATAATTGTTCGTTCTGTAGAATACTATTAAAAAATTATTATTTATGAGTCCACTCCAAAAAGATAAAAAATCAAAAATGTTTTTTTTAGCAATCTTTCCATCTTTCTCGATCCGCTGATGCTCAGGCATCAACAAATCTCGAAAAATGCAAATCTCCTCTAAAAAATTCCATTTTGTGAAATTTATCTCTTTTTGGAGTAGACTCATTTATTATTTTATAAAAATAAATATTATGTTTAAACCACGAATAGAATTCAAGTTCTATTCGTGGTTTTTTTATTTTATGATTCCAAAAAAATTTGTTTATGTTTCGTTATAAATTGTTTTGTTTTCTTGTAGGATTGTTCTTTATAAATGTTGCCACAGCACAAGAAGACAAAGGCCTGACTACTCCTGAAAATGTTTCCTTTGGAAAAGGAAATGGAGGCTATATGGCATATGGTTTTGTTGTTGGTCCCAATGATTTTAGCGGAGCTAATGTTACCTATGGAAGCTCAAATGATTTTCAATGGGGAAACAGAAACCACTATAAACTAGGCATTCAAGAGTTTATAAAACTTGGAAATAGCACCTATTATCGTTTGACAGATTTTCGATTTGAACAGGATGCGGAAAAGAATTTTCCAACAAGCACTATTTATGATAAAGAAAAAATAAAGCTGCATCGTTTAGGATTCGATTTATTTTTAAGCTTTAGATTTGATAAAAATTTAAACCAAAAACACGGTACCAAACTTGATCTTGGTGGTTATGTTGAATGGGCATTCTCCAAAAGACATAAGATCAGAAATAAGTTTGATAACAATATTACTTATCCTTTTACAGATACTCAAATTATTATAAACAAAAAGCTGGACTATATCAGGAATTTTCAATACGGTGTAGTAGCGAGGTTAAGCCTCAAAAACTTAACCGTATATGGAGATTACAGAATAAGCAATTTGTTTAAAGACAAATATAATTTTAAAGATTTGCCTAAAATTGTAGCAGGTCTTCAAATCAATATTTAACAAAAATCTTCATCCTCCTCGATTAGCAACAATTGAATGTTCTATAAACTTTAACGACATCAGCGATGTCGCACTGTTTTATCGTGCGATCTCTCTGAGATCGTGGCACATCCATCAAAACATGGCTAACATAATTTGACCACTCTGTGGTCTTATATATAAAATAATCGTTAATTCTAAACAACTTCATTAAAAGGCTTTTAAGTAGGTCTTATCACTTAAAAACCATAATTATTTTTTAGGATCTGGTAAAATAGAAATGATTCGATCAATGGCATTTTTCAAGCCAGCGTCGATGTTTCCTTTCTTAAATTCTGGAACGATTTGTTGATCAATAATGGATTGACAAACATCGTCTGGCATTTCTTTTTTCAAACCAAGACCAGAAGCAATTCTGATTTGACGGCTTTCTTTGTCAATCAGTATAACAACGCCATTGTCAATTGATTTTTTACCAACTCCCCAATAATTGCCCAATCCACGAGTATATTCCACAATATCCTCCGCTGGTTTAATGGTTTCAACAGTCACCAAAGCAATTTCATTTGAAGTTTTCTCTTCATAAGCTTTAATCTTTTCAATCATCGACTCTTCTGCTTTATCTGAAATCATTCCCGCAAAATCATTGACCCAATTATAAGCTTTAGGAAATGCTTCATACTTAGAAGTTTGTTTTGTGGCGTTTTTAGCCTTTCCAGGAGCTGCATTTGCTTCAGGTGCAGCCTCTGCTGTCGCTTGAGAAGCTTGAGCTGCAGCGGAGCCGCTTTCAGATGAAATAGGTGCCTCAGCTGAGCCACATCCAATCAAAAACATCCATCCAAAAAGTGCTAATAGAAGTTGTAATTTTTTAAAATTCATAATATGTTAAGCTTAGCATTTTATTGGTAATTAGA
Source organism: Bacteroidota bacterium (assembly GCA_020627525.1). GTDB lineage: Bacteria > Bacteroidota > Bacteroidia > Chitinophagales > UBA2359 > JAHDGP01. The sequence continues at coordinate 5,036 of JAHDGP010000216.1, read as the reverse complement.
TCACCAAATTGAAAATCAAAAATAAAAATAGGCTTAAAAATGGCTCAAAGTTCATAATCCAACCTAATTTTATGAAATTTTTTAATTATTACAAAATGATTATACATACAGCAGAATATGTGGCGAGTTATACAAGCCTCAAAGACTGTCCACCTTTAGACAAGCCAGAATATGCCTTTATTGGACGTTCAAATGTTGGTAAATCGTCTATTATCAACAGTTTAACTGAACGGAAAAACCTTGCTAGAATTTCTAACAACCCAGGAAAAACCCAAACCATTAACTATTATTTAATTAATGATAGCTGGCATTTGGTTGATTTACCCGGCTATGGATATGCAAGAGTATCAAAATCGCAAAGAAGAAATTGGGAGAGATTTATCAGATCCTATCTTTCCAAACGAGAAAATTTACAATGTGTCTTTCTATTGATAGATTCTAGAATTTCTCCTCAAAAAATAGATTTAGAGTTTGCGGGATGGATGGGAGAAATGCATCTTCCTTTTGTAATTGTTTACACCAAAGCAGACAAAAGCAAACCTGAGACATTGGTCTCCAATATCCAGAAAATTGAAGCCGCTTTTTTAGAAGAATGGGAGGAGTTGCCACAGCGATTTACAACCTCTGCCATTAAAGATATAGGACGCCTCGATATATTAGCGTTCATAGATAAAATCAATGAAAGTTTTATACCTTTGATCTAGCATAAGTAGGCTACCTAACTACTTCTTTTGTGATTTAATCAAGATAACTTCAGAAAAAATTCAAGAAAATTAACCCAAAAGCAATATGAAAAATTTAAAAAATTATCTAGCAATAGCCGCAATTTTTTGTGGAGTTTGCACTCAAACATCCATCTTTGCTCAAAATTCAAGAACAGCTTCGTTGACTGGGTCAGGAAATAAAATTAGTGTTCCAGCTTCGTCTAATTTTTCAAGTAAAATTCAAGCACCTAAAGCCAACTCTTCAAAATCTTCTGTCAATGTAAACAGTGACGGCGATGTCGTGGTTTCTGGTACGAGTTATGATTATGTAATATTGCCTGCATCTTCAGAGTCTAAAGAAAATCCTTCTGCAAAAATCAATATGTATGACAGAACTGGAAAAACAGTTGGCAGTATTTCATTCTACAGAAATGCAGATCTTTTGAAAAAAGCCAGCTCTGCGGTTGAAATCAAGGACGGAAACAGTAAGGTTTACAATGTTTCTTACAGCTTTGAGATGTTTGAATACTTTTTAACCATTTTGGAAAATGGTAAAAACTTGAACATTGAATATGATACCAAAACTAAAAAAGCTTGCGTAAAAACAGCTAGTTCGAGAATTGGCGCAACGGGTGGTTCGAATTTACCATCAAAATCTAGAAGAAATTCAAATACACCAACATTGAAAAAATCGGATGTGTTGAAAAGATAGGAGACTGATTAAGTAAGTGATGAGATCAAAAAAATAAAAATCCCAGCTCGCAAAGCGAGCTGGGATTTCTTTTTATTCTATAATATATTTTACTGCCATCAAACTACCTTGTTGGCACAAGAAGAGCTTGCAAAAGCTTCTGGTTTTGCTTTAAAGGCAAAGCCCATTCCCAAAATATAACCGACTGCTTCACTAAGAGCGGCATTCGATTTAAACTGAGGATTAGTATTGATATCAGCGTGAATTTCCATATCGACATTGTATTTGTCAAACAATTCACACAAACCATAAGCTACTTCTATAGACTTCCCTACTTCCAGTAACATTCTCTCCTTGATGGTGATGTTATGATCCATTTTATAATTATGGATAAACATAAAACCGCCTTTTCCTTCTCTCAAAAACACAATTACAGTAGCAAATTCAGCAATTTTTCCTCTTACTTGCGAATCTGTTCCTATATAAACTTTAAGGTTGTAACCTTTGGCGCGTTCTCTTTTGATGGCTTTTTCCACTTCCTCTTTGATTGGAAGATGAATTTGCTCACCATTGAACCGCCTCCATTTCTTCTCCATATCTCTAATTATTGGTGGATAAATTATCTTTTAAAAACAACACAGAATCACTGCATTACCTTCCTAATATACCCTAAAAACAGCAAGATTGCTAATATTGTTCCATTGAGGGTTTATTAATTGCATTTATATATAAATAAGGAAATAGATTTATTAGTAAAAAATCAGTTTGTAAGTGCCTGAAAATGGGAAAGAACAATAGTTGAATTGTCCGTTTTTAAGCTGAACTAATCGTAAAATTGGGAAATGTTAATAATTTTGCAAAGTTTTGAAAAAATAGTTTGATAAACAGATTTCAAGTTTGCCATTTAGACCCAATTAGCCTAAGAACAGGGCAATCAGTCTTTAAAATTGGTGTAAACCGTACTAATTCGCTAATTTTAAATAAAAAATTAGAATTTATTGAGTTTAAAATAGCTATATAGTTACTTTTTCTCGTAAAATGATAGTATATTTGCACCTCTTTAAGAAAAGTAAAAAATAGGACGATGAAAAAAGGAATACATCCTGAAAGTTATAGAACAGTTGTTTTCAAAGATTTCTCTTGCGATAAATCTTTTTTGGGTAAGTCTTGTGCTGATACAAAAGAAACAATTACGTGGGAAGATGGAACAGAGTATCCATTGATCAAATTAGAGATTTCTAATATGTCTCACCCGTTCTTCACTGGTAAAATGAAATTTGTTGATACAGCAGGACGTATTGAGAAATTCAACCGTAAATATGCCAGAAAAACAAAAGCGGCTCCAGTTGAACCTAAAGTGGAAGAAGCTACTCCAGAAGCAGATGCAACTGCTGAATAATTTGTTTTAAAAAATATTAATAAAAAAATTGCTAAGCCTCACTTACTTAAGTGAGGCTTTTTTAGTTTTGCACTATTATGCATATGGAGTCTATTAATATTGTATTGTTTGATGATCACACCTGGGAGAATTTACTTCCATTAACTTACACAAAACCTGTTGCTGAGCTGCGAGTCGGAATATTTACTATTTTCGAAAAATGGCTAAAGCATTTAGATGTCTTTAAAGCAGAAATTAGCTTTCTAACAAAAAAATACCTGAGTACCAAATATTCACTAAAGTTGGAAGATCTTAATTTGTTCATCAACGGTTCGGTTTTACCCAACCAGAAACTGATCGACAAAATTTCTCTTTTAAATAATGGGGAAATATTATTCGATAAAAAAAGGAAAGTGGTCATTGCATTCAAATCTGACATTTCAGACAGAAAAGCTCTAAAGAAAATAATCAGTGAAGACCATTCTAAGTCTTCTGTAACTTTTTTAGATAGTGATATTAGCTATCTAAAAATAGAAGAGTTATGGCACATATTCGCTTACAATGCAGAGTCAATCGTTAATGATTTTGAATTACTAGAACGAACGGCAATAAATTTTGACTTTTTCAATAATAACGTGTTCATTGGGGAAGAGGATGATATTTGTGTAATGACTGAAGAGGACATTTCTCAAGTTTGTTTCAACACGAACGATGGTCCAATTTACATTGGTCCAGGAGTAAAAATTATGGAAGGTTCATTTATTCGTGGACCTTTTGCCATTTGCGACAATTCTGTTGTAAAAATGGCTGCTAAGATATACAGCGGCACAACAATAGGTCCCTATTCAAAGGTTGGAGGTGAGTTAAACAATGTTGTTGTTCAATCTTATTCAAATAAAGGTCATGATGGATATTTAGGCAATTCTGTAATAGGTTCTTGGTGTAACTTAGGGGCTGACAGTAACTGTTCAAATCTTAAAAACAATTATTCCGAAGTAAAAATGTGGCGTTATCCTGATATGGATTATGTCTCAACCCAAAGACAGTTTTGTGGGTTGATAATGGGTGATCACTCAAAATGTGGAATTAATACAATGTTTAATACTGGTACGGTTGTTGGTGTATCTTCAAATATATTTGGAGCGGGTTTCCCTCCAAAGTTTATACCTTCCTTTTCATGGGGATGTGTAGACGGGTTTGCAACATATGATTTAAAAAAAGCCATTGAAACAGCTCAGAGAGTAATGCTGCGTAGAAATCAGGATTTGAGCAAATCAGAAAAAAGTATTTTGAAATCAATATTTAAAACATCAGAAAAAAGTCGTTTCTGGGAAAAGAAAACTGTCGTTTAATTTTTTTTCAGGCTTTCTAACTGCTTACAACTGAATAAATAAAAAATAATTACTTGAAAAAATCAGATAAAATTTAATAATATATCCTAACATTATTAATTTTAATCATTTGAAAACTAACTGGAAGATTTTTACTATGAACGAGCTAAAATTTATCTATAAAAAATATATGTGTTGTGTTGTCTGTACTGGAATGATTCTGCTTTCCGCTTGTGCAGCTGATCCAGCGGAAACTGCAACTACTGCAAACAATCAAACAAACCAGTTGGTAAAAGCCGAAGTGAAAAGCGAGCCAGTAGTAGCTGAAAAAACGATAATCAAAGAGACGCCTCCTCCTGCTCCCGTTAAAGAAAAGCCTAGAAAATTACACAAAGGATCTAGCTACTTTAATTTTGCTAAAGAATCGTCTGAATCGAAAGTGGCTGATTTTGTTGACAGCCCAAAAGAAAAAGCACCACAGTCGTTTCCTTTAGACAAAGTTGTATTCAGAGACAATAATGCTAAATTGACAAAGGATGCTAAGAAGCAGTTAGAAAATATTTCAAAGATTATGGCGGCCTATTATGGAGTAAAGGTGGATTTATATGTTCATGCAGGTGGTGGAGCTAAGACATTGGCGAAAAAGCGTGCAACTGCTATTAAAGAATATTTTATCAAGAAGGGCTTGAATGGTCAAAGAATCAATATTGTTGGTAAAAGTGAGGGTTCTGGCAAACAGGGAGATGCAAGCATAACTATAACGAGTAAGTAAAATTTGCGTAAATCGGAATAAGATGATTTCTTAATACCCGATTTTTTGTTGTGAGACTTAATACCAAATTCCCAATATCTGTGTTGAAAATACTCACCTTAGCCATGCTAGGATTCCGTTTTTCGTCCCAGCGGGGAACCGCTTGATATTGAAAATTTAA
>JAHDGP010000215.1 GCA_020627525.1 Bacteroidota bacterium | reverse complement strand
AATCGCGGATTAGATTTGCTCTGTCTTGTCCTAATTTTTTGTTAGCAGCAGCATCACCATCAGCATCTGTATGACCAGTTAAAGTTACAGACTCATTTTCATAATAACTCAAATATGATTTCAATTCTCTAAAATAAGTTCTCATTTCGTTATCCAAAGCAATCACAGAACTACCTGGATCAAAGTAAAAGTTTTTTGGTGCAGCTTTTAATCTCTTGCCTATTTCCACCATTTGCCCTTCCCTGTTTGAAGCAGCAGTAGTATTCACAGTTCCAAATAAAAAGCTAAGATTACCATTTGTTTTGTTGTTGTTGAAAGCCAGATTGTTATTTAATCTACCTAAAGTTTCAATTTGATCACCAGAAATTCCAGCAACACCAGCGCCCAAAATAGCTTTTTTAAATGCTTCAGCTCTTGCAACTCCTAAATTGTCAAACCAAGTGTTGTTTTGCTCGTCATTCTTGTATTGTCCAGTGATTTTCAAAGATTTCGTAGGATTGGCTTTCAAGTGATTAGCCACACTTTTAAAAGCATTGTTTAATTGAGGGTTTGATGTCAATGCATCATCAGAAATATTAAACATACCAAATGGTGCGGTAGCTGAAAAAGCTCCATCCACAATACTAATATTGGTACCGTTAGAAGCAACTGGCGCTGCCGTTTTTGGCTTAGGAGCTTGATTTGAAAACAAATATGTCAAACCTCCATCTGTTTTTTCATTAATAAATCTTAAGCTCGAATTTTGTCTGCCGTTTGTTTTGATTCTAGAAGCATCAATGCCTGAAGCATAAGATAATATATTCTTTTTTACAGCTTCAGCTCTTCCAATCCCCAAATTGCCAAATGTAGTATTATTTGTTTCAGTTGGTTTGTATTGACCTGTGATGCTTAAACCCTTATTAGGATTTTTTGTCAAATAATCGGCAACGCTTCTGTAAGCATCTACTACTTTACCAGAAAAGTCTCCGTTATTCGTTGAAATATCAAAGGTAGGACCACCAGGTGCAGTTACTGAAAATTCTCCATCTCTTATTAAAAGACTTGAAAAAGAGGTTTGAGCAGGAGCAGTTGCTACAGTTCTGCTACTTCCTCCACAGTAGTGGCAGACATGGCATAAATAGATATATGAGCAGAATATAAACCATATTGCAGTCAGTAACCACAAAAAATTGACATAACCTCTATTTTTCATACATTTTACTTTATTATAATATTGGTAAAACTTACAGCATTGAAATACCTAAATTTGCGACTTTTAACATATTTATCGGTCACGTATTACTTAAGATCAAAAGTTAAAGCCGCAAAGGTAGGAATAAATTATCGTTTTTAACTATTTTAAGTCTATCAACTAATTTTTCACTCTTTAAAGTTGATTAAAATCTATATTAGTTATTATTCGATAGGCATTTTCTGCAATATTTTTATTAACAAAATCTTCAGACAAAATTCACATACTCAGTCAAATTGCAAAAACCATCATTGATTAAGAATTATCTCACTTTTTGAAATTGTATGGTATTTTAGAAAAAAATAGTTTCGGCTCTTAAATTTTTAGTTTAATTTGGTTTAATTTTTAATAACAAAGCACGAATAATTTCATTCGTTCCTTCTCCAAGCTACCTAATACTATTTATTTGCGTATACCTCCTAAACTATCACAATATAAAATCAAAATGAAAAATTTCTATATTCTGTTGCTATTGGTTTCAATAGTTAGCAATGCTCAATGTATTGAAGATTCCTATTTATCACTGATTAATGGCAAAGGCAACGAAGGAGTTTGGGACATCGCCTCTGACAATCAAGAAAACACCTATACCATTGGTACCTTTGATGGAGTTGTTGAATTTGGCGGTGAACTTCATACCAATCCATTTATCGGAATTTATGTTGTTAAGCACGATTGTGATGGTCAATTGCAGTGGTCATTGGTGCCAAAGTTTCAAAGTTCTATTGGCGAAGTTAGACCAACTGTTTCTGTTTCGGATGATCATGTGTATATAAGTTTCACTTATTATGGTAAAATGACTTTGAATAATGCCGAGTTTATTGCAAATAATGTCAATATGTTTTTCGCTAAGATGGATTTAGATGGCAATCTAATTTGGACAAAGAGTATTGAAAGCCCCAATTTTTCTATACCCTATTCAAGTGGTATCGTCGCCGATAATCAAGACAACTTATATTTTACTGGAAGATTTAACTCAGATATTTATCTAAATGGTCAACAACTGGCAAGTACAAACAGAACAGTTTGTTATGTAGGAAAATTTGATTCAGAAGGTAACTTAGATTGGTTTTTAGATGAAAAAATTTCAGGCTTTAGTCGTGGTTGGAGTATGGCTCTTGATCAACAACAAAACCTTCTTTTAGGTGGATATTTTGGTGGAAATTTTCAATTAGGCGATTTTACTGTTACCAATCCAAACCCGGATGACACGGAATCAAATTCTTACATTGCAAAAATAAATCCTGAAGGTATTGTTCAATGGGTTTCAGTTGGGTATTGTCCGCTATTTTCGCATCCCTACGGAATATCTGTAGACAGCGATAATAATATTTTGGCTGTTGGTGGATTTGATTCTACCATTCAATTTGAAGATACCGTTTTTGAAAGCAAAGGCAGAAGTGATGCATATGTTGTAAAATATGATTCCAATGGAAATCTTATCTGGGCAAATGCATTTGGTGGTGAGCAAGAATTAGGTGGTGAATGGGCAACCTCCATTCACCAAAAAACCAATGGAGATTACATAACCATTGCTCAATTATTAAATCAACCTATTTTGAATGGTCGAACGTATAATACAGGTTCAAATCAAGATTTGTATGTTGTTGAGCTATCCAATTCTGGAGAGATTAGAAACGCATTCAAAACTGGAGGACCAGCAAGTGTTGATGTAAGCTATGATTCTGATTTAGTGGGAGATAAACTGATCGTTGCAGCTTGGCACAATCAAGAAGAAACAAAAATTGGATGTAATTTAATTCCTAATTCAGATGCACAAGTTGCTACGTCTGATGTGTTTTTATGGAAATCCAATATCAATGATTTGTTTCAGCCTGTTGATTCCAATATCGGGTTTGCCTTTGAAGTATTGAACAATTCTCAAATTAATTTAACTAGTACAAATGCAGCAGCAGCAGATAGCATTGTTTGGCATTTAGATGGCATTCAAACTATTTCAGGAGCAAATGCAAGTTTTGAAACCACGATTGGTACTCATGAGGTTTGTATGAATTATTATGCTTGCCCCTATGCCGACCAGTTTTGTCAAACCATTGTTTTAGAAGAATCAGCTTTGCCCATTTCCAATTTTGTTTTTGATGTAAATGATTTTAAAGTCGACTTTACAGATTTGTCAAGTAATAGTCCTATTTCTTGGGAATGGATTTTTGGCGATGAGGGAAATAGTTCAGAACAAAACCCAAGTTTTACTTTTTCACAAGAAGGCAATTTCGAAGTTTGTTTGACGGCTTCAAATTCTGTTGGAGCGGGCAATATTTATTGCAAAACTATAACAATTAACTCCGCAGCTTTGGCTCCTGTTTCAAATTTTGATTTTACAGTGAATGGTCAAATTGTGAATTTCACAGATTTATCAGAGAATGATCCAAAAACGTGGGAATGGAAGTTGGAAGACCTGGTATTTAGCACAGGGCAAAACCCTATTTTTACTTTTCCATCTCTAGATATTTTTGAAGTTTGTATGACAGCCTCCAATCAAGTTGGACCCGGAAACCAAGTATGTAAAACGATTGATTTGCGAGAGGGACCAGAGCCACCCGTTTCAAATTTCAGCTATGTTATTTCTGGTAAAACGGTAAATTTTGTAGACTTATCATCGAATGACCCTAATGCTTGGAGTTGGAACTTTGCAAACTTAGGAACCAGTGACAAACAAAGCCCAGTTTTTACTTTCCCAGATGCGACAGTCTATAATATTTGTTTGATAGCATCCAATAATCAAGGACCTGGTAATGAAGTTTGTAAAACAATTGATTTGACAGATACTGGACTCAACGATTTTCATTTTTCGAATAACAGTGTTTATCCTGTTCCTGCAAGAAACTTCGCTATAATTGAAGTAGACAATCCTGGTTTCAAAACCCAGCTTGCGGTTTATGATTTAACAGGAAAACAAATCTCTATTGATTATCAAATAAGCCCTGAAGGCATTCAGCTTTTCAGAGGAAACCTTGCAAGTGGTTTATATATTTACAAATGCAGCGATGACAACAAATTCATTCAAACAGGAAATTTGATCTTTGAATAAATTGTATAAAATTTTTATTTCAAAAATCCATAAGGTAGTTTATCTACTTTATGGATTTTTTATTTTTATAAAACAAATTTAGGATTTCAATTTCTGTTCGATTTTCAAAACCCACTCTTTTTGTTCATCAGTATCTGGAACTTTTAAATTTCTGTACTTTCCAATAATATCAAAAACACTTCCAGCTTCAAATCCCAATTTAATCATAATTGCTGCTGCTAAAACCGACGATCTGCCTATGCCCATTCTGCAATGAACAACAACTCGCCCACCCTCCTTAATCTCCTGGGCTAATTTTTCAACAAGGTTTAAAAAAGCTGTTTCGTTCTTAGGCGTATTTATATCTTTTATTGGAAAATTGGTAAAACGAACATTCCACTTTTCACACAATTTTGCTTCATCAAACAATTTCAACTCTTCTATTTCAGAGTCTTCAAGAAGAGAAATCAAATGATCTACCCCTTGAGTTTTGAACCATTTTATTTCATCCTCCAACCAATCGTTTCCTCTAGGACGAGCCATTGTTGCAAGTCTCCTTTCACCTATCTTTTTTTCATTTATCCAGTAAATATTTGATGCCATATTTTTCAATTTATCTATTAGCCTCCAGCACAGCGATACCTTTTGTCTACAGCAGGCTTTAGACAAAGATGTCACCACCCCTAGCGAAGTTTATATTTTTGTCATTTTTTCTTGTCTGTCACTTTCTTATCAAATATCTTCTCAAAAGCATCATAGGCAGCTAAATGAAGCGCATCACCATGATCTTGTTTTTCGAAATAACTGAAATACAATTTACACTTATCTTTTTTCATCAAGCCAATCTTATTATGTAACTCATTGGCAACTCTTTCCATTACCTTTCCTTCTTTCCCAACACCAATATATATTGATTTATCTTTTAAAGGTTCATTCATTTCAAATTCTAACAATGACTCATCATCCCACCACAAACTTGGGCTTACAATGATATAGTTTTGAAACAGTTGTGGTTTTTTAAATAATATTTCAGTTGCCAATAATCCACCTAAAGATTGCCCAATAATTGTTTTTTCATCTGTTACATTATAGGTTTTATCAACCATTGGCTGCAACTCATTCTCTATAAACTTTATAAAGTTTTCAGAGCTGCCAGTTGTTGGAAATTCTAATATATCTTTTTCATTTTTGGTTGGATAAGTAAAATCCTTTTTTCTATCAATATTTCCAATACCTATCACTATAGATTCTGGAATAATATTTATCCAAGAAAAAGAACAAAATTGTACTAAACCAGCAATGTGAATAAAGTCTTCATCTTTTGAACCATCTAATAAGTAAATTACAGGATACTGTTTTAAGGAATCATTAGAATATCCATTGGGTAGATAAACATTAATCGTTCTATCTTCCTTTAAAATATCAGACTTCAATTCAATGGTTTCTCCAATTGAGAATGCTTTTTTTTCTTGTATTTGAGAAAATAGAAATTGCAGTGTTGAAAATAAAAGTATTGAAACAAATAGAAGTTTTTTCATAATGATATAAAATTTTATTTAAGAATTTGTAATTGAAAACTCAAATGATTCAAACGGAAAAGGGTTTACCAGTTTTTGCGATTCACAAGGAATTGTGAAGTACATACATAAAATTAGTACTATAAACTCTTTCTTCATTTTGTCAATATTGTTATAAATGCAATATAAGTATTATTTACAACAGTTGTTACTTCATTCTACTTCTTAACTCTTTTAAATCTCTCTTTGTTTATCAACTAAATCAATTCCTTTTCCAATGGTTTCATTGTTTTCATTTATCCATCTAAAAAGTCTTGAATCTGAATTGAAATAGTATCTATTTTCAGAAACTTCTGTTTTTGAGCTGTCAAAAAACTCACTATCTCCAAATTCCTCAGCCTCTTTTTCATTCCAATAATAAGGTCTGTTATAATCATAACTTTGGAAAAAAGCAAAAATCAATTTATCATTTTTCAAGTAAAACTCCTTTGCCAGCTTTCCACTTTCACCATAATATATCACTGAAACTTTTTTAATTGCATTGCCTTTATCGCGAAACACAATCATATTCGCACCATCTGTTGATTCATCATAAAATACAATTTCTTGTTTGGTTAACTCAGCATCATTATTAATTCTTTTGAATTCTTTCCTAATCTGCTCAATGATTTCAGTATTAGAATCTTGAATAAATACAGGAGTAAGCAATATAGTTATTATCGTTAAAATTGTTATTTTCATATTATGGGTAATTTTGAGTCTTCTTCTCAATAAGATTTGACTCTTTCTAAATTCAGTTGTTTAAAGTTAGTATGGAAGTTGTTTAAAATTGCGAAAAAAACTTAATATGATAATCATTTCTAACTAAATCAAAACATGGCTAACATAATTTGACCACTCTGTGGTCTCGCATATAAAATAATCGTTAATTCTAAGCAACTTCAAGAATTAAATATATTTGCAACTTCAAATCATAGTTTATTTTTTGTACAAAAACATCAGATTATGTTTCTAAAACTTTATATCCTTTTCGCATTGACTATTTTTCAAAATGACAACCCTGATTTAAATTGGACCAAACACAATCGTGTTACAGACGCTCATCTGCGTGGACTTTCAGTGGTCAACGATGATGTTGTTTGGGCAAGTGGAACGCAAGGAACCGTTATAAAAACAGTTGACGGTGGCGAAAAATGGTCAGTTTTTGCTGTGCCTGGCTGTGAAAATTTAGACTTTAGAGATATTTATGCTTTTGATGCATTCAATGCTGTTGTTTTAAGTGCGGGCGAAATTGCCAAATTTTATAGAACTAAGGACGGTGGCAACTCTTGGAAATTGGTTTATGAAAATACAAGCAAAGGTATTTTCTTCGATGGAATGGATTTCACAAATAATAAGGAAGGCATTGCCTATAGTGATCCAATAGATGGTAAATGGTTTTTGGTAAAAACAATAGATGGTGGAAATACTTGGACAAAAATGGATACCTCTCCCCTACCCAAAATGTTATCGGGTGAAGCTGGATTTGCCGCTAGTGGAACGGGCTTGATTTACAAAGCTCCTCATATCTGGATAACAGGTGGAGGCTCTGACAAAGCCAGGGTTTTTCATTCGTCTGATGATGGTAAAAGTTGGTCAGTTGCTGACACACCTTTGCAAACAGGAGAAGGCAAAGGTGTTTTTTCTTTTTGTTTTATGGATAAAAATAACGGAGTAGCTGTTGGAGGAAGTTACGTTGATTCGGAGAATAAGCAAGGGAATTGTGCGACGAGTAGCGACGGAGGGGCGACTTGGCAATTGGTTGATAAGAACCAGCCAGCGGGTTATCGCTCTTGCGTGGCAGCAAGTGCAGATTCTGAACTAATCGTGGCGGTGGGACGCAATGGTTCGGACTACTCAACCGATTTGGGGAAAACGTGGACCTTTATCAGTTCCGATGCCTACTACACTTGTAAGTTCGGGCAAAACAAAATTTGGGCAACAGGCAAAGGTGGTAAGATTGGCTCTATGGATTTAA
>JAHDGP010000214.1 GCA_020627525.1 Bacteroidota bacterium | reverse complement strand
AAATTTGCATCCTCATCCTGAAGGTGGATACTTTAGAGAAACTTATAGGAGCAATGGCAGAATTAATAAAGAAAATTTAACTGCAAAATATTCAGATACTAGAAATTATTCTACTTGCATTTATTTCTTATTAACATCAGAAACTTTCTCTGCATTTCACAAAATAAATCAGGATGAAATATGGCACTTTTATGATGGCTCCCCTATCCTATTACATACGATTTCAGAAACTGGTATACACAAAAAGTTTGTAATTGGAAAAGATTTTGAAAAGGGTCAAGTGCCGCAGCTAATTGTTCCTGGCAATCATTGGTTTGCTGCAAAAGTCGTTAAGCCAAATGATTACGCTTTGGTTGGCTGTACGGTTTCACCAGGTTTTGACTTTGAAGATTTTAAACTAGGATCAAAAAATGAATTGATTGTTAAATTTCCAGAACATGAAAAATTGATTCAGGAGTTTACGCGCATTTGATAATTGGTCAATTGTAAAACCACCACCTGTAGCACGTAGTATACTTGATCTAACTCATCCAAATGATCATTTTAATCTTCAAATTGAATACATTACCCCCAAAACACTAACAAACAGGCTATTATTAATTACAATCTCTTGTATTTTATAGTTTTTTTATTATTTTTGATTTTATTTCCAGCTATTTAGTACATAATGTAGTAACTCAAATGGTGAATTTCAAATATTTAATGATACAAGCAAAATTCATACTTCAATAAATGTAGAATTTTGTTAGTTTAGGTATTGGTAATATTATAAAGTAGCTGTAAAAATATTAGCTTACTCAACTTAAGTTTGATTACATAAAACGTATGTCCCATTCTTTTATTTGAATTAAAATAAAGATTAAAGCACCCTATTGGCTCTAAGTTAATTTTATTATTTAATCACAAAATTAAAACTATGATTATGACAATTTTTTCAATTAGGAAATCTAAACTAATTGGGTTTGCCTGTTCTATGTTGCTTCTTGGATATGGAAGCATTTATGCTCAAACTGGAAATGTTTCTTCAAACAACTCAAATGCTGTATTTACTCTTGAAAACATTCAGGCTGTCAGTTCTGGAGAAGAGTTAAGTATGCCCGTTTGGTCTCCAAATGGCGATAAACTTTTAGTGGCTACATCACACGGTATGATGTTAAAAATGATTGATTTAAATGCAAGAAACAACATCAAAGAAATAAGCAAATGCAGAGGTGCTGGCTTTGAAGCAAGTTGGTCGGCAGATGGTGAAAAGGTATTTTTCAGATACAAAGAAAATGAAAAACAAATTCATCCAGAAATAAAATCTATTAGTTTAAGTGATGGTAAAATGAAAAGCTCCAACCTACACCCTAATGGATTAATGAGTGCTAGTAAGGCGATCAAAGGCAACGACCCTATCGTTTTTGTAAATGTTGAAAATTTAGATATTGAAGCACAGACAAAAGATGAATCTAAATGTTGGAGCATTACAGATTTTGATGGTCAGTTTTATCGTCCTGTATTGTCTCCCGATAAAAAAACGGTGATCGTTCATGAAAAAAGTGAAATGTACCTGTTTGCAGCCGATGGCAGTGGATTAATCAAACACTTAGGAACTGGTTTGGCAAGTAGCTGGTCGCCAGATGGAAAATATGTTTTGGCTTTCTTAGATGAATCAAATAATGGACACACCATTAGTGGTTCAGAGCTTTATTTAATTGATATTGATGCTGGAAAAATGACTCAATTTACACACACTGAAGGTGTAAATGAAATGTGGCCCAATTGGTCAAATGATGGAAGCAAAATTGCTTATGAGGATGAAATTTCAGGCAAAATTTTCGTGGCAGACATAGTAAAAAAATAGTCAGCACTTCAATTAAAATTCTAAAAAATTAAATTTTACAAAATGAAAAAAAATAAATTTATACATCGCTTTTGTCAATATTCTGTGCTTATCTTTTGCTTTTTCACCTGTGCTGCTGTAATGCAAGCTCAAATTGTAGTGATCGACCCTGGGCACGGTTATGATTCTAACGGCGTCAATAGAGATGGTAGAACTACTACTGAAATTTACACAGCTCTTTCTGTTGGATTAAAATTAAAAGATTTAATCAATAATAATAATTGTGGATGGACAGTACATATGACTCGAACGACTAATGGTAATGGCGGATGGTCGTCTGTAACGCAAAGGGCAACGATGTCAAACAACTGGAATGCCACGCGTTTTGTGAGTATCCATTGTAATGCAGGTGGTGGGACAGGCACAGAAACATTTTACTGTAATCAAAGTGCATCAAGTACTGCAAGTGACAATGCATTTGCAAATCAGATACAGGATGATATGGTTTATCATGGGCAATGGAATGATAGAAGATGTGTAGAAGATTACACCTATCTAAAAAATAATGGAGTTCCTTATCATTTAGGCGTCTTACGTACCAACAATGCTCCTGCTTGTTTGAGTGAAATTGGTTTTGTGGATTCTGGGGATGAATCAAAATTAAATAGTGATTATTGGAGAGATAAATTTGCTCTTGCTTATTATACAAGTTTGCAAGATGAGCTTGGAACCTGTTCTGGTGGCGGGTCTAATGGCAACATTGCACCACAAGGCTCTTTATTCTCTGTCACTTCAGAATTGAGCAGTAGTTATGGTGCTGCAAAAGCATTTGATTACTCCGTAAATACTCGTTGGAATTCTAATGGAGCATCTGCCACAAATTATTTTATAATCCAATTAGATGATTATTACAACATCAATCAATTTAAAGTTAAACACGCTTCCAATGCTGGTTTGTCTGTAAATTTAAATACTGAAAAATATTATATCTTCTATTGGAATGGAAGTGGTTGGGCACAAGCTGTAACGAATTATCACAATTCATCAAAAGCTGCCATTACATCACACAATGTAAATGTCAATACGCAATATATTTGCCTGTACATTACTGACCCTACTTTCACGACAGATATTTATTCAAGAATTCCAGAGTTTGAAGCTTATGGTTCGAGTGCTAGACTTGCAGGGTCTTCTGGTAAATTGGGTGCTATTCCGCCTCCAACGTTCAATGTTTATTCCGATGTTTCATTGAGAAATAGCAGCATTCAGGCAGAACCAAATATTATCAGCAATGGTTTCACAAATTTCAACATACAAATGCAAGAAAATACAGAAGCGACTATTGAAATTATCAATCAAAATGGTCAAATTGTAAAAACTCTAAATAGCACAATTTATGCTGAAGGTATGAATAATATCAAGATGGATTTAAGTGATTTGTCTTCTGGAATTTATTTCTATAGAATGAGCAATCATGAAGGTGTTTCTGAAAATCAAAAACTAGTAATAAACTAGTCTTTTAAGGGACAGTTCCTAAATAACTCAGCGTCGGCTGCCGATCCGTTTTGATAAATATCTTTTGATTTTATTGCTTAAAACCTTAATTGTTGATTCTTCTTCAAAAGTTGAACTCTTCTGGGGCTAATAGATATTTTTTTTAAATGTTGTTTGTTTCTCCAAAATATCTAGATGTGTGGTATATTTTAAGCAATTACAAATTTTGAGGAACTTTCGTTCTCAAAAAATAACCATTATGTGGATAAGAGCGGCTGAGATTATTGAATCTCAGCCGCTTACTTATTTCAACTAAGTGGTAAAATCAAATTAACATACACAAATAAATTTTATAAAAAATTGATTATCAAAAATTTGAATTATATTTTGATTGTTTTTAAATTGGTCTTATCACTTAATAATATAAATATTCGGTTACTCAATAACTCATCCAAACAATTTAATCTACCATCTTGGATCTTTAATAAGTAAGTGGTAAGATCAAATTAACATACATAAATAATTTTCACAAAAAACTGATTATCAAAAATTTGAATTATATTTTGATGGTTGTTAAATTGGTCTTATCACTTAGGTAAACATAAATAATCGACACACTTTTGATGGCTTCTTTTTCCAATCTACCCTAGATCAATAGTGACGAACATTTATGCTTTCCTACTTAATTTTTCCAAACAGGTTCTCATTTTATTGAATTATTGACCCACCTACTTTATATTTACAAAACATTTAAAATTTTACAGACCATCAATTCTTAATCAATTCATAATGAGTTGATTGTAACAGAATCTAACAGAAACATTTAGATACTATTTTTTTGATTATTGAAAATGTGGCTTGTGCGTTATTAGAATTGTGTCAAAACAAACCTGGAAATCAATGAATTTTTTGAATATAAAGGCAATCGTTTGCTTGAGTTTTATCCTTATTAGCTCTACCCTTTTAGGCTTTCCTAATGAACAAAATGCTCCGTTATCCAATTCGAGTTTAGAGCAAACTATTGGAGGATATGTTATTTTAGGTAAAACGCAAAATTTTGCAGAAGGAACAAAGGTATTTCTACAGAAACAAAGGGGAAAAAAAACAATAAGATTGGATACCGCTGTTATCAATAAATATGGCACTTTTGAAATGACTGGAACGGTCGATGAAAAAGATTTTGCCAAACTAGTTATTCAAAACTTATCGTTTGCCATAATTTTAGGCAATCACAATGTTAACATAAATATTGATAAGGAAAAATCTAAAGAATTTACATTTGGTGGATGTTATGAGATGGATGCATTTCAATCTCTTAAATCGAACTTATTATCGTCTAAGAAAATAGAGAAAGCTCAAATTCAGGAATATGTTGACACCATACAATTTCCTTTGTTGGCATATGTTGCGATGACAAAGGTAAAATTCAATTATGCTCCTGAAATCTACAAGCTGGTTTTGGAAAGAATGGAAAAGGAACTTCCAGGACAATATTTAACAACAAACTTAGCCAACTATGTAAAACAGCAAGAGCAAAGAATGAAGGCAATTGAAAACACAAAAATAGGTGCAATTGCACAAGATATTGTTATGAAAAACCCTGAAGGGGAAGAGATAAAATTATCTGATTTGCGTGGTAAGATTGTTTTGTTGGATTTTTGGGCTTCGTGGTGTGGTCCTTGTCGTAAAGAACACCCTAACCTTGTAAAGGCATACAATAAATATCACAAGAAAGGCTTAGAAATATTTAGCGTATCCCTGGATGGAAATATCAATCAGTGGAAAAAAGCAATTGAAAAAGATGGGTTGGTTTGGGAAAATCAAGCTTCCGATTTGATGAAATGGAAGTCTCCTGTCAATCAAGAATTCAACGTTCGTTCTATTCCTGCAAATTTTATCTTAGATAAGGATGGAAAAATTCTTGCAAAAAACTTAAGAGGTGCAATGCTAGACAAAAAATTAGATGAATTGTTTGACTAGAAACTATTTTTTTTTACTCCTATCCTAAAATTCCCAAAAGACAATACCCCAATCAATGATTGTTTCGACCACTGTTTATATCATTATAATGTGCAGTATTGCTGCACTTTTATTTACCCCATTGATTGCCGGTTATATTCTTAAGAAAGAATTTAAGTTAGCACCAATCTGGATTTTTTGTGCATTGCTAGCTCCCATAAACTGGTATACACCATCTATAATAACTGTAAGTGATTGCGGTGTTTACAATAAAGACGTAACTCTATTTCCAACAACAGTGAATGGAATAGATATAAAATACGGGAAGCATTTATATGTTTTCAATAAAAGTACGACACCAATTGTTGTCCAAGACATTGCCTACGGCAATGTCTCAGATAGTGACCGTGTTCCATTGACAACCATTGCTCCTGAAAACTTCGCAACTGTCAATACAGTTAAAATCGACTATATTTTTGAACAGCCAGACAAGTCTATTTCTTCAAAGTCTGGAGGTGCAGTGAAAACGGTTTTGTTTTGCAAAAACTAATGTTTGAAGTCATTTTTTAACTAAACATACTTCCTAGAAAACCCCAATAATAAAAATAGCAACTAAGAACAAAAAAGGAAAAAATAACAGATAAGACCAAACTTCTCTCTTGCATTTTTGTAATTCGCAAAATGAAAAATACTGTTGAGAAAATCATTAATCCAAGAAATATCAATTGCAAAATGTATATAAAATCAAAATTGGAAGGTAAGCCGAAAGCAAGAATATAAAAGTTTCTCGGAACCGTGTCAACAATTCCATAAATCAAACTCCCTACCGTTGCAATGCCCAATAAAGAAGTCAAAATCATTACAAATCCAAATATTTTGTTTAATGTT
The DNA here is from genome assembly GCA_020627525.1 of Bacteroidota bacterium. Lineage (GTDB taxonomy): Bacteria > Bacteroidota > Bacteroidia > Chitinophagales > UBA2359 > JAHDGP01. The sequence continues at coordinate 1,630 of JAHDGP010000214.1, read as the reverse complement.
GGAATATTTTGGAAAAGAGAAATAAAATAAAAAATTACAGAAATTAATAAGACAATTAAGGCAATCAATAAAGGTGTAAAAAATACTGGGCTGAAGTTTTGAATGCTATTGGTAAAATTTGAAATCCCACCATTTACATTCACATCAGTTACAAAGTTTACTGCTTCTTTTGGAAACTCAGTTTTTGGTTTTTGTGATGGATTGTTAACAAACTCCGTTACAATTTTATTACCATTTTCTGAAAAACTTGGACCGTGTCCAGCAGCTGCAACTTCTACTAAATACGAATTTGAATATTTGTTTTTCGTATCTAAACCATTCTTAGCAGGCGTAATCGGATCATACTCCCCTGCAAATACCAATACTGGTTTTGAAAATGAAAATTTCTTCATTGCAGTTGTATCTCGCAAGACACCATCATTCCATTTATCACAAACAACATAATCTGACTTATAAAAAGACAAACCAGTTTTTAGTTTATTATTTCTATTCACATCTTGCTTGTATTCGTTAAACGAATTAGCGGGAATTGCTTCATTGCAAGTCATACAGTAATATACGCCGTAATCCATTTTAAGAAGCGCAGCAAATGCAGCAACCAAGGCTGATAGTGTATTCTCATTTTCATTACTAAATTCTGTTATAAGCAACGGAATTACTTCAATTAAGTTATCAGAATATAAGGCTTGTTGAAGTGACACTTTAAAATCCTCAGCATTATATGTAAATTGTTCCGATTCAACAACGTTCTTGCCAGCCTTTACAGTCAAAGGGTTCTTCTCCAGTTTGTTAATGGTCTCATAGTACAAATTTTCCAAGTTTGGAAATTTCGAATTGCATTCAGAATTGTTTTTACAAGATGCAAATACTTTATTCAAACTTGTCATATAGTTGCTAGTGTTTCTATCATGATACTCCGTAATATCAGAAATAGAAGAATCCAAAATCAACGTTCTTACATCATTTGGAAATTTTTGTGCATAAACTTGTGCAACATGGGTTCCGTAAGAAACACCAAATACATTCCAGCTTTTATATTTTAATGTGTTTTTTAGTGCATTTAAATCTTTAGATATTGCTTGGCTGTTATACTGCTTTGTATCAATTTTTCTAAACTCCAAATCTCGCTTACACTCATAAGCTGCAAAAGACTTTTGCGCTTCATCTTCCTGTGGGCTTTGATCTTTGGCAAGTATTTCAAGAAACTGCTTTCCTAATTCTGGACACAACCTAGGTTCTGAATAACCCGTTCCTCTTACATCAACCAATATTATATCGCTCTTATCTCTCAAGGGATGGTCTATCCAAGTCCAAATTCCCTCAATACCACCAGCACCCGGACCACCTTCTATAAACAAAACAGGATCATTTGATTTGTCGATTTCTTTCGCTTTTAAAACAGCAATAGCTAATTTTATTTTTTTACCTGATGGATTGTTCCAATTTTCAGGTACATTCAAAAAACCCCAATCAATATTATCCTCCTCAAGTTCATTTATATATTTGAAAAAAGTATTATCTTCTTCAAATGACACATTTGCACTTTGCCCACACAAAAATATTGGAACAAAAAGTGCGATTAATGTTAGTCGTCTTAAATATTGCATAGTCTTATTTTATAATATAATTA